>CALHBU010000196.1 GCA_937930655.1 uncultured Acidimicrobiales bacterium
GGTTGTTCCGTCGGCAATCAGCAACTGAATGTCTGGCGCATCCCTGGCGATCTGCTCTACCAGGTGAGGCACCATCCAACGAGCCGTGGTGCCGACCACTCCGAGTCGCACCAGGCCTCGGGGCGAACCTTGCATCGAGGAGACATCAGCCTCCAATGAGACCAGTTCGGACTGGATTCGCCGCACCCTGGCCAACACGGCGTCGCCCTCGGCGGTCGTGGAGCCCGTGGCCCTGTCGATTAGGGTTACGTCGAGCTCTCGTTCGAGCCGGGCGACGTGGGTCGAAATGTTCGATTGGACGGTGTGGGTAGCTCGGGCGGCAGCAGTGAATCCGCCGTGTTCGACCACGGCGAGGAAGGCTTGGAGCTGGCGAAGGTCCATCGCTGCGAATGATTGCACATATCGGCTCCAATCGTTCAGATGATGTCACCAGCCCGTCTGCGGATCTTTGGCGTGAGCTTCCCTGACCTCATTCACGAGACCTAGGCCATCCATAGAACAGATGATGAATATTTCACACACCTAGTAGACAGATGACCGACGGGTTCGTATAGTTAGCAACAGAAGCCAGCAAGTTTCGGTCCCCCTCTTGAGCTTGCTGGTAGGCGATTTGGTCGGTCCCCCTCGTACCGGTCGCCCGCAGAAACCGGCCCCCTTCGGGGAGGCCGGTTTCGCTCGTTTTAGGGCTCTCTTGCTTGATTCGGCATTGCTTGATTCGGCAGGAACTCGAAGAGTTCCCGAACTCGAAGAGTTCCCGGCCTCATGCCTTCGGTATCCGGGTATCGGTTCTGCCTAAGTAGCGTGTGGGTTATGAGTGCTGCAGCGTTTTTCGATCTTGACCGAACGCTGTTGCAGGGGGCCAGCGGGCCGATTATCTCGGCCGCTCTCAGGCACCAGGGTCTGCTGCGTCAGGATCCTCTTCCCGGCGAGCGTTTGTTGTTTGGCGTCTTCAATGCCATCGGCGAGACGCTTCCGTCGATGGCGCTTACCCGGAGCGGCGTTCGAGCATCCAAGGGTTGGCCTGTGGCCAAGGTGCTGGCCGCGGGGGCGAACGTCGCCGACGAGCTGGTTGATGCTGTGGAGCCGTTCGCCCATGAGGTCATCGCCGATCATCGGGATGCAGGACGAAAGCTGGTTCTGGCGACGACGACGCCATACGACGTCGTAAAGCCCTTCGCCGACAAACTGGGTTTCGACGATGTTCTCGCCACCCGGTACCGGGTCGACCGCAGTGGTAGCGAACCCCAGTACGACGGTTCGGTCGACGGCGAGTTCGTCTGGTCTCGGGGTAAGGCCCGGTCGGTGCGTCAATGGGCCAGGGCCAACGTTGTCGAGCTGAGTGACAGCTACGCCTACTCCGACAGCATCTTCGACACCCCACTGCTTTCGGCTGTCGGTCATCCGGTTGCGGTCAACCCCGACCCTCGGCTTCTGGTCTACGCAACCGTCCGACGGTGGGAGACCGTTTGGTTCACCGCCCCGCCCGGTGTGCCCAAGCCGCTCGGCGTAGAGCCCCAGGACGTGGTGCATCAGCTGGCCCGCCCGGAGTTCATGCCGTGGATCCGTCTCGACGTCAGCGGCCTGGCCAACCTCGAAGGGGTCGATGGCGCCGTCGTTGCTTCCAACCACCGGAGCTATCTCGATCCGCTCATCGTGGCCCGAGTGGGTGCCGGAGTTGGTCGTCCCATACGGATGCTGGCCAAGAAGGAAGTCACCGATGCCCCCGTGGTCGGCCAGATCACCCGGGCCCTCGGGGCCATTCGGGTCGACCGAGAAGGCGACAGCTCACAATCGATGGCCCAGGCCAGCCGGGCCGTCAGGGCGGGCGAGCTTGTCGCCGTCTTTCCTCAGGGAACGATTCCCCGCGGCGAAGCTTTCTTCGAACCGGTGCTCGAAGGGCGGTTCGGGGCGGTCCGGCTAGCACTCGAGACCGGAGCACCGTTGGTTCCCATCGGACTATGGGGCACCGAGAAGGCCTGGCCCCGGAACCGACGCGTTCCCTATCTTCTCAACCTGGCTGACCCGCCCCAGCTCTCGGTCCGGGTCGGCGACCCGTACTATCCGTCCAGCAGCGATCCCGAAACAGCAACGAGGGAGCTGATGGACCGCATCGCCGATCTCTTGCCCGACGAAGCCAGGATCCGGCATCGCCCGACCGCCGCTGAACTGGCCGCCACTCACCCCGGATAGACCACGGCCGTCGTTCTGGCGGCTCCAGGCCCCGGTTCCGCGGTTCCGGCGGTTCCAGACCCCGTGTGAGGGGTCCAGAGCCGCCAAAAGGCTGAGGTCGGTTGTTGGGTCCGCCAGAATGCGCCTGTCTTTCTGGCGGCTGTCTTCTGGCGGCTGGCCCCCTAGGCCAGGTTGGCTCGGATGACGTTGAGAGCCGAGCCGGCCTTGAACCACTCGATCTGGTCGGGGCTGAACGTCTGGTTGCACTGGAAGTCGAGGCTTTCGCCGTCGGCCTTGTGTAGGACGCAGTCGACCGGCTTTCCCGGTGCGAGGTCGGCTAGTCCGGTGATGGAGATAGTGTCGCCCTCGTCGATGGCTCCCCAGAATTCGGGATCGGCGAAGGTGAGCGCAAGCACGCCCTGCTTCTTGAGGTTGGTCTCGTGGATGCGGGCGAACGACTTGGCCAACACCGCATGGCAACCACGGAAGCGAGGCTCCATGGCAGCGTGCTCCCGGCTCGAGCCTTCGCCGACGTTCTCCTCGCCGATGAAGACCCAGTTGATGTTCTTCTCGTGAAGGCTCTTGGCGATCTCGGGATAGGTCTTGGTCTGGCCATCCGAGGGGTCGAGGGCCAGTTCGGTTTCGCCGGTGTATGCGTTGACGACACCGAGGTAGAGGTTGCCAGAGATGTTCTCGAGGTGACCTCGATACTTGAGCCAAGGGCCAGCCATCGAGATGTGGTCGGTGGTGACCTTGCCCATGCCCTTGCCAAGGATCGGCAGCTCGAGATAATCGGCACCGTCCCAAGCTGGGAAGGGGGAGAGGAGCTGGAGGCGATCGCTGGTGGGGGAGACGGCAACCTCAATGCCCTCACCGGTTTCGGGGGGAGCGATGAAGCCGCTCTCGCCCTCGTCGAAGCCCTGCGGGGGCAGCTCGACGCCTACCGGGACCGACAGTGAAACTTCCTCGCCGGCGTCGTTGATGAGGGTGCCGTTGATGGGGTCGAAGTCGACTCGGCCGGCCAGCGCCAGCGCCATGACTGTCTCTGGCGACGTGACAAACGCCAGCGTGGCGGCGTCGCCGTCGTTCCGCTTGGGGAAGTTGCGGTTGTAGGAGGTGACGATGATGTTGGTCTCGCCCGGTTCCCGCTCGTCGGAGCGGTCCCACTGGCCGATGCAGGGGCCACAAGCGTTGGCCAAGACAACGGCGCCGAGCGCCTCGAAGTCGGCCAGCAGGCCGTCTCGTTCGATGGTGGCCCTGACCTGCTCAGAGCCAGGGGTAATCATCAGTTGCGTCTTTACCTTGAGTCCCTTGGCCGCTGCTTCTCTGGCGATGGATGCGGCCCGGGTGATGTCCTCATACGACGAGTTGGTGCAGCTGCCAATAAGGGCCGAGCTGATCTCCATCGGCCAACCTTCGCGCTCAGCTTCGGCGCCGAGATCCTTGACCTCGCGGGCCAGATCGGGAGTGTGAGGGCCGTTGATGTGGGGTGTGAGGGTGGAGAGGTCGATCTCGATGACCTCGTCGTAGTACTCGCCGGGATTGGCCAGCACCTCGTCGTCAGGACGGAGGTGGTGGGCTAC
>CALHBU010000197.1 GCA_937930655.1 uncultured Acidimicrobiales bacterium
CGCACTCGAAGGCTCGACATCTTCGACCAAGCGGGCCAGAGCCAAAGCGTCAGAGATACCGGACACCAGTGCTGGGTTGCCAATGCGGTCGAAGGCCGACGCCTCCCGTGGCTGGGCGGCAAACCACTCGTCGCTGGAGAATGGGGTCGACCAGATCTGAATGGGGTGGATTCGAGTCGGCTCCGGTTCTTCCCGGAAAACCACCATGGTTCCGTCGTCGAAGAGTGAGTGGCCGTGACACCAAATGGGAGCGCTGACCTCTTGCCGCACCACGTTGTAGGGCAGAAGAATGGAGCGACCACCGGCCTGCTCGTGGAAGACGTAGAGGACATCCTCCCCGTTTGGCGAACGGACAACTTCCAGCAGCTCCATTCCGTCGACATCAAGATCGAAGGTTCGAAGCTCACCGGTCTTGAGGTAGACCCCCTCGGGAAAGATGATGCCTTGTCCGTCGGGAAGCTGCCGGAACGCCTCGCCCAAAGCGTCGAGTCTCACTGCCGAATGCACCAGCAGGTTCACCAGGTAATAGCGGTGGGTTGTCTCGCCGTAAGGAAGGACATCGAGCAGGACGAAGTCACCGGCCCGGGCCCAGCTGATCTGGCAGTCCTGTAGCGACTGATCGGAATGTTCGAGCCGGTCCGAGAGCAGAACGGTGCCGGCTCCCCCATCATCGAGCTTGATATCGAGCGAACCAGCAAGCGGGTTCACCATGACCCGGTCGTCGATGGAAACATGCTCGGCGCCAACATGGTCGGCTCGAGTGGTTAGCACCCACTCGACATCTTGACGGGAGGGGAAGCGATGATCTCGCTCGCCGCGGGCATCGAGATAGCGAAGCGTGTTATCGGTTTCGATCTGCCACCGCAGGACTCGGATGTCGTTGACGCCACCGCCGGTCCGAAAGACCGCTAGTAGCCGCTGGGCTGACCGGTAGAGCTGTTGGAGGGTGGCCTCCTTGAAGTAGGTGTGCAGCTCGTCGAAGTCTCGATGGAACTGATCGTCGTCGAGCGCCGAGCCGGTGAGTCCCTCAGGGTTCGGGCTGAAGACAAGATCGGTCCCAATCTCGGCACCGACACCGCCATCGACGGTTCCTCCCTCGCCGCCCGACTGAAAGTGATGCACGGCAAAGACATCTTCGGCCCGTGTCTCACTCTTGATCCCGGCCGCCACGTTGTAGCCCAACACCAGTTGGCTACCGACGGTGGCAACGTCTCGGGGCACTGCGTTGGCCTCGGTGCGTACCCGTTCGGTGGCGACCAGTTCGAGGGTCGACGACCCAAAGGCCGCCAACCGCTCGTCGTTGAGCGCGTCGGCTCGTTGAGCCAACTCTGCGGCCGCTGCGGTGAGGCGAGACCGGAGCAGCTCATACGTGCTCTGGGCGAGGGAGTCTGACTGCTGACCTTCGCCGTTCCCCACCACTGAGGGCGCGTCAGGGCTGGCGTCAGGTGTCTCGGCAGCTGGTGCTGAGTCGGTCACCGGCTACTTGTTCAGGTTGCGAAGCAGCTCGGCGACCGAGAGGTCACGGATGCCGTCGGCGCCAAGACCAGAAATGGCCTCGGCCAGCTTGGCAACCAGGTCTCCGTCACCGTTGGCGTAGGGCTCGAGAGCCTTCTCGGCCAGCGAGGAACTCTCGACGAAACCGTCGACCGACTTGCCGTGACTGATGGCGCCAACCAGACGATCAACGAAGATGTCCGAACCGCCGACGATGTCGATATCGGCGTTCTCGAGACCGGCTTTCATCGCCTCGGCCTGGGCGGTGGCGACACCGATCGTTGCATCGACCTGAGCCAGACGAACTGATGTGTCGGCCTCAAGCTGACGAACAAACTCTTCGTGTTCCTGGCCAACGCCTTCGAGCTGACGCATGGCCTCAGCCTTGTCGGTAAGACCAGCAGCTTCGCCCTTGAGCTTGGCTTCGATGGCCTCAGCCTCGGCCTGGCCCTGCTCGCGAACAATGCCGGCCTTAGCCACGTCGACGTTGACGGCGGCCATGCCGAGCTTCTCTTCAGCTCCGGCCCGGGCGGTCATGACGTCGACTTCGGCCAGACCAAGGGCTGCCTCCTCGGCCTTGACACCCTCGGCCAACCGGGTCTTGGCTCGGGACTGCAGATCGGCTGCTTCCATCTCGGCCTGGGCCAGGGTGAGCTGGCGCTTCGCTTCATGGCCAGAAGCCGTCTCAGCTGCTTCAGCTGCCTTGATGTCTTTGACCAGGTCGCCTTGGGCTTCGGCCTCGGCCGCAATGACTACTGCGTCACGGCGCCGATTGGCTTCTTCGACGACGCGCAGCGTGGCGATTGATTCCTCTTGCTCGGCCACGGTCTTCTCGACCGCCACTCGGCTTCGCTTGATGTCGGCGATGCTGCCCATCTCTTCTTCGAGAGCTTTTTCGGCAGCAAGGGTTTCGACCTGGCGGCTCATGTCCTCGAGCTCGGCAGCCTTCTTGACTCGCTCTTCTTCGACCGCCAGCACCCGCTCGCGGTTCTTGGCTGCGACCTCGATCTCCCGCTGGAGGTTCTCTCGCTCGATGCCGACCTTCTGATCGACCTCGATGTTGGCCATCTCGGCCCGCAGCCGTTCTTCGGCTGTAACGGTGTCGATGGTGGCCTGCTCGCGGGCTCGGACTGCCTCGATCTCTCGACGCTGACGGGCCTCGGCATCGGCTTCTTGACGCTCGAGTTCGAGTACAGCCTCGCGAGTTTCGACATCCTTGATCTTGATCTGCTTCGACTCGTCGTTGGAGGCGTTGTTGGTCGCTACGTGCTCGATGGCAGTGAGTTCGGTGATCTTTCGGATGCCCTGGGCATCGAGAATGTTGTTGGTATCGAGCTGCATCAACGGCGTCTGCTCGAGATAGTCGATGGCGACGTCTTCGAGGGCGTAGCCGTTGAGGTCAGTACCAATGACC
>CALHBU010000198.1 GCA_937930655.1 uncultured Acidimicrobiales bacterium
GTGACGAGCACGTCAACGTCGATGGCGAGTTCTATGGCGCCGAAGAAACCGCCATGGAACCCAAACCTCCCCAGGGCGGCGATCTTCCCATCTGGATCGGCGGCACCAAGGCACCAGCCCTACGCCGAGTTGCCAAGCTGGGTGACGGCTGGTCGGCCATGAAGGCTCCCGGCGATCCGCCGCTCGAAGACAGCATCGCCACCCTGCGACGCCTGACCGAAGAAGCGGGACGGGACCCGGATTCCATCGGGCTGCAGATGTCGCTCTCGCCAGGTGCTCTCGACAAGGAGAAGCGCAAGCGGTTCTATGCCGAACCGGATCTGATTCGGGAGCGATTGGTCGAGCTTCAGGAGCTCGGTTTCGACTGGGCGGCCATGGACTGCGTGCCGCTCTTTCAGCTCGGTCATCGCACCAGTGACGCACTGCTCGACCAACTCTCAGCGATCTACGACGCTTTGGCCCCGGAGCTCGACCGATGACCGAACGTTCTGGTCCGCTCGAAGACGTCACCGTCATCGATTGCTCGATGGCGTTTGCCGGCCCGTTCGGCACCGCCTTGTTGGCCGATTTGGGAGCCAACGTCATCAAAGTCGAGCCGCCAAACGGCGATGGCTTTCGGGCCATCGCCCCTCATCCTCCCGACTACGAGCACGCCTTCAGACACGCCGACGCTGGCGTTGACTACGGCATGCCGTTCGCTGGGGTCAATCGAAACAAACGCAGCATCTCGCTCGACCTCAAGAACCCTGAACATGTCGAGGTCTTCCTTCAGCTCTGTGAGCAGGCCGATGCGGTGGTCGAGAACATGCGGGGCGGAGTGATGGACGAGCTTGGTCTTAGCTACGAGGTCATCTCGGCCCGAAATCCCCGCATCGTCTACGCCACCGTCAGAGGTTTCGGCGATGACCGCACCGGCGTCAGCCCCTACGGGGAATGGCCGTGCTTGGATACTGCCGGCCAGGCCATGGGCGGACTGGTGGAAGCCACCGGAGATGTCTGGGACGTCGCCATTGGCGACATCTACCCCGGCACCCTCATGGCCCTCGGCTTGGTTTCGGCCGTTCACAAAGCCCAACTGACCGGCACGGGAGACTTCGTCGACGTCGCCATGTACGACAGCGCCTTGGCACTGCTGAGATCGCACATCCCGTCGTACTCCCTGACCGGGCGGGAACGAAAGCCCGGACGGCGGCCGCTGGTGCCCTTCGGCCTCTTCCCGGCCACCGATGGCCGGTTCGCCGTCGCCGCTCCGGTCGAGAGGCATTGGCAAGCCTTGTGCGAGGTCATGGAGCGCCCCGACCTCATCACCGACGAACGCACCGCCACCAACCCCAAGCGATCGGCCAACCAGCAATTCACCGAAGATGAGGTCGCCCGATGGACCTCCAGCCGGTCCAAGCAGGAACTACTCGACCTGTTGGGCGGCAAGGTGCCATGCGGGCCCGCCAATTCGATGGCCGACATCTTCGACGACCCCCACGTGGCAGCCCGCCAGATGCTGGAGGACTGCGAGCTTCCTGGCGACAACCCGACCATCTCTTTGCCGGCCAACCCCATCAAATTTGTCTCGGGTTCGACCGGGCTCTACCAACGACCTCCTCTGCTCGGTGAACACACCGCCGAGATTCTGGCCGAGTTCGGTCTCGACCCCGATGCGTTGGACGACAGGGTCGTCCAACCGCCAGATGACTAGCCGACCGATCGATTGAGGACGGTCACGACGGGGTCTCGGTTGCGGCCGCCGCGGCATAGAACCCGAGCTTGTGATCGATGAGTTGTAAGGCCTGTGTTCGCTCGGCAATTTGGTCTTCGACCAAAGCCCGGTGGGTCATGAGCATGCGATAGCGCTCGGGCTCGGTGTGATCACCTTGAGCTCCGAGCTCGCAGTAGTGGCGCAGCTGCTCGATGGTCATGCCGGTCTCTCGTAAACAACGGAGCACCTCGACCCAAAGAACATCGTCCTCGCTGTACCGACGGTGCCCACTCTCAGCCCGAGCCACATTCTGCAAAAGTCGCTCTCGCTCGTAGTACCGAAGGGTGTCGATCGAGACACCGGTCCGTTCCGACATTTCTGCGGGCGAGAGAACTGCGCCGGTGGCTGGTGAACTCGTCATACCTCCAGTGAACAACCTGGAGCGCACTTCAGGTCAAGGGGTTCTCGAGAAACCTCTTGACCTGGGCTGCGGACCAGGTTGTTGGCTAGGCATCATGCTGAACCAACACCAAAAACACCGCCCGGTCGTTTCTCTGCTGCTACCGACTCCGTCGATCGATCCGGAGACGGCGTATCGACAGCTTGATCAGATGGTGGCCCAACGGGACCAAACACGGGCTCGACGCCAACACCTGCTCATGGCCCTGGTTCGAAGGGTGCAGGCCCCAATTGGCACTAGGTCGGGCTCGGACGACGTCACGAACTGCCCCTCCGCTGCTTCTCGGCCTAGATTCAGGCGCTATGCCACTTGAGTTCTCTGAAGAAGAGCAGATGCTGTTGGACCTCGTCGACCGGTTTGTCGAGGAGCAGCTGCTGCCGCTGGAAAACGACCTGCTCGCCCGAGCAGCGGCCGGCGAACAGCTCGCCTTGCTGCCCGAGGACGACGATCGCCTCATGGCGATGTGCAAAGAGCTCGGACTTTGGGCTCTCGATGCCCCGGAGGAAGTAGGTGGCGCCGAGCTGCCGGCACGGGTCATGTTGGCCATCCACGAGCGTCTCAACGCAACGGTCATCCCTTTTCGGTTCCCACCCGACTCCCCCAACCTGCACATGCTCATGATGGCGGGCAACGAAGACCAGAAGAAGCGGTACATGGAGCCCTACGCCAACGGCGAAATGCGCTCCAACATCGCCATCTCCGAACCACAGGCGGGCGCCGACCCGGCGGCCATGAAGACACGGGCCGTTCAGGACGGCGACGAGTGGGTGGTCAACGGTCGCAAGATCTGGGTGTCGGGGGCAGGAACCGCTGACTTCATCATCCTCATGGCCATTACCGATCCCGAGCTGGGGTCTCGGGGAGGCATGACGGCCTTCATCGTCGAGAAGG
>CALHBU010000199.1 GCA_937930655.1 uncultured Acidimicrobiales bacterium
CATCGAGCCGGGAACATCCAGCTATGTCTTCGAATGCTCCTACACCAGAGCAGAACTCGGAGAGTTCCTGTACTACCAGGCGAGCGGCGCATGGCGTGA
The DNA here is from genome assembly GCA_937930655.1 of uncultured Acidimicrobiales bacterium. Lineage (GTDB taxonomy): Bacteria > Actinomycetota > Acidimicrobiia > Acidimicrobiales > SZUA-35 > JAHECQ01. Next base: position 100 of record CALHBU010000199.1, read on the forward strand.
CGATGACAGCGAAGCCGACGAACGCTTCCCTCCGGTACTGGAAACCGAGCTAGGCCGCCAAGGGATCATCGACTGCGCCGTCACACATCCAATGAAGTGCCTTTCAGAAACCGAAGAGGCAGCCATCTCAGCCGAAGCGGAACGTCTCAACATCAGTCACGTGGACATGCGCACAGGCATTCGTGAAGACGTTCTCTACTCGCCTGACGCAACGCTTGGACCTCCCACCGTTTGGTTCGGCGACGAGCTCGACTGCGTACTGGACCTGGACTAGGCCCACCTCGCTGAGTATCAGCAAGAACGATGAAGACCATTCCGCTCGGTTCAGTGTTCTTGTTAACTAGCGATGTGGGCGGGAGCCTTCTTAGATTCCCGCTGGTCGTACGTGAACTCCTTCTAGCCGCACTCTGACAAACCGTTCGGCCCTGCCCCGGACCAATCGGTGGACAGCGGCAGTAGTTCGTCGTACCAACCTTGTTCGCAAGAACCAGAGGCGGTCCAGATCATGTAACTGTCAGTTAGCCCCTGGATCTGAACTTCGAGTGATTCAAGCTCCTGCGGTGTCGCGTTTCGCACGCTCAAGAATGCTACGCAGTCCTGCCACATTCCTCGACCGATGGTCTCTCCAGCTGCACCTCCGATCTCGAAGGGATGATCTACCACCACTTGAGAGTCATCTGCTCGCCAGGAGTCGGATTCGATGAATGTGGCGAGCGACTCCTTCTCGTTGCGGGTGAACGGGCAGGACGAAACGAGGACTTCGTCTGATTCGCCGGCTGCATTTTGTGCGATCGTCTGAATCTCGCCTATGTCACCTCCGTCTTCAAAGACTCGTATTGCCAGCTGTGAACTACCGGAATGATTCTCAAGATGAATATCGAGCACATCGAACGCACTTGTCGCATCGCGGACCCGCTCGCGGGGATCGTCTGAGTGACCTCCACGTGTGTTCACTGTCGGCGGTGCTACAGAGTCGCCCGTCTCGTCAAGATTTGTGCTCGGGCTGGAGGAGGTGCAGGCCGATGCCGTGACTGCGACCAGAACAGTGAATGCGAGCCGACGGATTGATCCTGCCATTTTGGCCTCCTTCTTCAACACTCTACCAGGTTGAACCATCACTTAAAGTGGTGGATGCGACAGTGCCAGTGGAGTTCTCAGCCTGTACGAGCGGTACAATACTGAGCGTGACCTGACGTCATGGCCTGCCTTGACGTTTTCCCTGGTCAGAGCTAGATTCCAACTTGTGCCCCCGGGCAGAATCGAACTGCCGCACATGGTTTAGGAAACCAATGCTCTATCCACTGAGCTACGGGGGCGAAGGGCACGTATCTCACCGCATCGGCGATGTTATCTGCGGTGGAGTGGCCGTCCGTCGCCCCTCTGGGTCGTCATAAGCACGGCCTACCGTGGACGCATGACGCTGTTCGATCGAGCGACCCCGGTCCTTCGGTTGACGAACCGACTAGAGGTTGCGTTCGCCCGACGCCTCGGTTGGAGCATCGGCTCCCTCATCACCCGTACCGATGTGGCGGTGCTCGACGTCGTCGGCGCTACGTCGGGCCGCGGGCGTTCGGCGATTGTCGCCGTTGTCGTGCTGAGCGACGGGTTCTTGATCGCAGGCGGAGCCGCCGGCCGAAAGGCGGTACCGGACTGGGTCCACAACCTTCGAGCCTGCCCAACCGTGACGGTCACGGTCGAGAGGAGGTCCACCTCGTGTTCGGCCCGCGAACCTGGTGGGCCGCAGCGAGAGCTCTGCCGAGCCCAGCTGGTCGAGCGGTGGCCACAGGTGGTGAAGTACGAGAAGAAATCCGAGCGCCCACTGCCCATCTTTGTACTGGAGCCGGTGGCTGGGACCTAGTGTTCCGAAGCGATGTGAACCCCGAGCGAAGGAGCCCCCATGGCCAGAGTCGAACCCATTCCTCGCGAGGATCTGCCCCAGCACGAGCCGATGTTTCAGATGGTCGAGCAGGCGATGGGCTTCGTGCCTTCGAGTATGCCAACAATGGCCAAGGCCCCAGGTCTGCTCGAAGCTTTCAGCGGCCTGGCCGGAACCATCACCCGAATGGGTGAGATAGACCGTGGCCTGGGTCAGATGATCGCCAACGTGGCCAGCCACTCCGCTGGCTGTCGCTATTGCCAGGCTCACACCGCAGCTCACGCTTCAGAGGCCGGAGTCGACGACGAGAAGATCGCCAACGTCTGGGAGTTCGAAACCGACGATCGGTTCTCCGACGCTGAGCGAGCTGCTCTTCGGGTTGCGAGGGACGCAGCCGAGGTACCCAACGCGGTTACCGACGAACAGTTTGCTGAGCTGCATACGCACTACACCGAGGGCCAGATCGTCCAGATCGTCGCCACCATCAGCCTCTTCGGCTATCTCAACCGATGGAACGACACCATGGCCACCACCCTCGAGGCCGAGCCGCTGGCCTTCGCCACCGAGCACTTCGGGGACAAAGGCTGGGCTGTCGGGAAGCACGCATGATCGACCAGACCGCCTCCGCTCCCTACCAGAGCTCCGGAAAAGGACTGCCCGAAACGCCCCCCAACATCGTCTTCATCCTGGCCGACGATTTGGGTTGGGCCGACCTGGGTTGCTTTGGATCGCCCCATATCAAGACGCCAAATATCGACGTACTGGCCAGCAACGGTGTGCGTTTTACCCACGCTTACTCCGGATCGCCGTGGTGTTCACCCGCCCGCATCAGCCTCTACACCGGACGCCACCCAAGTCGCCTCCCCGTCGGCTTGGAAGAGCCGCTCCAGGTGCGGAACGAACACAACGGCATCCCCCACGATCACCCAACCCTCCCTTCGTTGCTGGTCGACGCCGGCTATGCGACGGCCATGTTCGGCAAGTGGCATTGCGGATGGCTTCCGTGGTTTCACCCCATGCGCAATGGCTTCCAAAGATTCTGGGGCAACCTCGACGGCGGGGTCGATTACCTGGCCCATGTGGACACGCTCGGTCAGCCCGACCTGTACGACGGCGAGACCCCTATCGAGATGGACGGGTACTACACCGACCTGATCTCGGAGAAGACGGCCGAGTACATCGCCCAGTCCGGCGATCAGCCGTTCTACGCCCAAGTCAACTACACCGCTCCCCATTGGCCGTGGGAAGGGCGGGACGATCACGAAGCATCACGACAGATCGTCGACGACTACGCCTCGGGCAAGATTCCGATGGCGTTGAGCCACCGAGCGGGCGGGTCGCTCGCCAAGTACACCGAGATGGTGCAGGAGATGGACGCCGGGATTGGCGTGATCACCAGCGCCCTCGCCGCAAGCGGCAAGCTCGACAACACCATTGTCATCTTCACCTCGGACAACGGGGGCGAGCGATGGTCGATGAACTGGCCGTTCGTCGGCGAGAAAGGCGATCTGACCGAAGGTGGTATTCGGGTTCCGACCGTGCTGTCGTGGCCCGACCGGGTCACCGGTGGTCAGGTCAACGACGACACCAGCGTCACCATGGACTGGACGGTGTCGCTACTGGCCGCCGCCCACACCACACCGGCGCCGAGCCACCCGATGGACGGTGTCGACCTGATGCCCTGGCTGGTCGGCGATGCCGAACACCCCGGCCACGACCTGTTCTGGCGCACCGGCAGCCAGGGGGCCATGCGTCGTGGTCGCTACAAGTATCTGCGGGACCTTCGAGACCGACCGGCGTCCACCGCCTGGCCCAGGGCCTACGGCGACTATCACCTTCTCTATGACGTCACCGTCGATGGTCGGGAGGCCGCCGAGATCTCTCGGAACCACCCCGACCTGGTGGCCCAGATGTCGGCCGCCTGGGATGCCTACAACGCTGAGCTGTTGCCATACCCGAAGGGTCAGCGCCACC
>CALHBU010000200.1 GCA_937930655.1 uncultured Acidimicrobiales bacterium
GTCGTAGGGACACGCATTCATGCACGACTTGCAACCAATGCAGTCGTCGTCTTGAAAGTCGACCACGCCGTTGTCGGCACGAAACAGGGCCGAGGTGGGGCAGATCGTCATACATGGGGCGTCGTCGCACTGATTGCAGCGCATGACGTTGAACTTTCGGGCGACATCGGGGAACGACCCGGTCTCGATGTATTTGACCCACGTGCGGTTGACGCCCAGCGGAACGTCGTGCTCGCTCTTGCAGGCAACGGTGCAGGCGTGGCAGCCGATGCAGCTGTCACTGTCGAGCAAAAATCCAAGGCGGGTCATACCGTCGATGTGTCCTTTTCGGGCCAGGCTCGGTAGCCACCGAGCATGTCGGAGACGTCATCAAAACCGGCGTTCATGAGGCGACTTGCCGCTATGGCAGAGCGGAAGCCACCGGCACAGTAGACGATGGTCTGTTTCGTGCTGTCCAACTCAGTCAACCGACCGCTCAACATGAAGCTCGGGACAGACAGTCGACATAGTGCGGCTCGAACATCACGGTGGTTCCCCTCGGTCGACGACGAGGCAAATGTACGGTCTTTTACCCTCACCGTCCAGCAGTGGTGATGGGGTGCGTTAGGGCGTCGGTGGTGTCGGGGGCTTTGGAGGCTGGGGACGCTTGGGAAAGGAATGCTCCCGGTCGTACACCTTGCGGTACTTCGACGGCGGCTCGGCTGGTCGCTTCGGGCCTCCGGGGCGAGGAGGAATGGCCCGGCCGACCTTGGATGGAGCTGCTTTCTCCCGTTTGTCAGCCGCTCGGGAAGCCAAAAGATCGATGGCCCGAGCGGTGAGCGGTTCGGCGTCGCCGAGCACGTTGGCCACCTTCTCGATGGCAGCGACCACTTGCTCGGTGGCGGCATTGTTGTTATCGACGGGCGGGGCTTCGACCGTGACGTTGACGGTCGGGGATTCCAGCGGCGGAACGTTGACGATGATGGGCTGGGGCTCGGGGACTGGCACGTCAGCCACCGGTTCGGGGGTTTCCTCTTCGGGTTCAGCGACCGGAGCTGTCGGCACAGCAAAGGCCGGAGAATCAAGAGCCTCGGCCACGTTCTCGATTGCTGCCACCACTCTGGTGGCGGGATCTCGCTCATCCCCACCCAGGCGTTGCTGGCGACGGAAGGTCGTCAGAATGTCCTGCCAACGGGCCGCCTGTTCAGGAGTCTGCCGATCCCGCAGTTCGGCCAATTTGAGCAAGTTGGATTCGGCGGCCCCGGTGAGGGCCTGAGACTCTGCGTTGTAGTGCTCGTCGATGATGGCATCGACTTCCTCGGCCGTCATCGCCGGCAGCAACTTCGAAGACAGCCGGGCCATGTTTCGGTACGAACCTTGCAGCAAGAAAGGCGGCTCGGTCCGGTATTGGTCGGCGGTAGCCGCTGAAGAGATGTACTGGCGGTTCACTAACAGCACGACGTCTTGGACCTGCCGTAGGTGGCGAAGGGTCGAGACCATCTCGTTGACCTCGGCCGACGAGAAGCTCTGCTTCAGCGCCGACTCATCGAGCGGGGTGCCTTCGGCGGCCCGGAAGAACAGCTCGAGATCCTGCGGATCGGCACCCACCAGCGGAGCCAGCATGGCGTTGGCTGAAAGGGCGTTCTCCAGGTAGCTGCGAGCGAACATGGCGGCGTTGCCGTCCAGTACGTCGCCCAGGTTGTAGGTGTCGGCTCGGTTGGCCAGCATGTCGGGCACTCGGAATCGCTCACCAGATTCGGTGTACGGGTTGCCGGCCATCACCACGGCAAATCGTTTGCCACGAAGGTCGAACGAGGTGGACTCCCCGTTCCAGACGCCCTCGACCCGACGCTGGGCGTCGCAGAGAGAAATGAAGCGCTGGAGGAACTCGGGGTTGGTGTGCTGAATGTCGTCCAGATAAAGGATGACGTTGGTCCCGACGGCGAACGCCAGGTTGATTCGTTCGATCTCTCGGGCCGCGGTGGCGCTCGGGGCCTGAGCCGGATCGAGCGACGTGACATCGTGGCCGAGGCCAGGACCGGACACCTTCACCAGCGCCATGCCAAGCCGGTCGGCTAGGTACTCGACCAAAAGCGTCTTGCCGTAACCGGGAGGCGACAACAACATCAGAAGACCCGACCGGGCACCGGCCCGGTCGTCGACCGTTCCGATCTGTCGGGCCAAGTTGTCGCCGATCAGCGGCAGATACACCTGATCGATGAGTTGATTGCGGACGAATCCTTCCGGTACCCGGGGTTCGAGGTCGTCGACGCTCAGTTGTTTGCGCAGGGCATCGAGTGACTCTCGGCGAGCACGACCAAACGTACGGTGAGCTGGCACCACGGTGTTTCGGTGATTCTCGACCAGCGACAGCAGCTCATCGACCCGGCCGGTCAGCTCGGATTGTTCAACGCTGGCGTGCCGGCCGGTGAGGCCGCTGACCGAGAACGCTAGATCGACATCGACTTCTCGACGAGCAAGGTCTGGAGTAAGCAACTGGGCCACAACCTCGTCGACCAGATGGTTTTCGCCGGCCGCGACCGTGCGGCTGACATAATCGGCCAGCACCATGCGGGCGCCGTCGAGGTCGTCGGCCATCTCATCGAGGATCCCGACCACCTGCGACCGGCCGCTGATCTCGGCTACGACCTCGGCCACTCGTCGGGTTTGGGCGAATGCGAAGCCGTCGGGTCGAGAAAGCTCGGCCATCAGGTAGCGAGCAACCGCGTCGTCGTCCACCTGTTCCATGAGTTCTTGCCCAAGGGCGTCGATGGTGTCCTGATCGATCTCGAGAATCGAGCCAGCGCTGCCACGGTCGGTCCAGCGATCGCGGTCGTGCTCGGTGAGCGAGTGAGCCCAGAGCAGCTGAGCCTTGGCCCGCACCTGACCGGTGGTGACCAACGTGTCTGCGGCCAGCGCTATACCGCCAAGCCCACTTGCGATCACAGCGGCATCAAGATCGTGGACGCCTCGGTCGTACCCCTCGTCCAATCGATCGTCGGCAGCCTGACGAACGACCGTGAGCACGGCATCGTCGTTCTCCGAACGGAGAGCATCGGCGAGCCCTACGGCATCGTCGTCGTGCAGCATGTCGAGGACCAGATCAGCGGCGAGGAAGGCCGAGCGATACAGATCGTCGGTCTCTGAAAGCAGCGGTTGGCGCCAGAGATCGCGATGGGCATCAAGGTCTTCGGAATGAATCGGTAAACGAAGATCGGTACCGGTGAGCACTGCCTCCAACTGCTCTTCGGTCGGAACGATCGTGAGCTCGCGGCTTCGGTCGTCGACGCTGAACTTGAAGCGCCCAAGCTTGACCGCATCGCCGTCGAAGAGATCCTGACGGTCCCGAATGGCTCTGGCTGCGTTGTCACGAGACGCACCGAGTCGGGACTGCAGTTCGTCAGCCCGGACCGGCTCGCCCAGCTCTCGCAGATCCTCCACCAGCTTTCGGACCCGACCAACCATGGGATCGGCAGCAAAGAAGCCGTTGACATCGTCGACCGATGGCAGGGACTGGGCTCGCTCGACAACTCGAATCAGGGTTCGGTCAGCGGCCGAGACCAACCGTTCGGCCTTCTGTTGACGCTCGTCGACCAGTTGTTGGCGGCGACTGGAAAGAGCCTCGGTGACCTGGTCCCGACGCTCGCCGAGCTCGTCCAGCTGTTGTTCGGTCCTTGGACCAGCGGTCTCCAACTGTTCCAGCTGGAGAAGTAAGCGGGCCAAGGCGTCGTCGCATGCCTCTGGTGTGTCGGCTCGCCCGATGGCGGCAGCAATTGATTGGCCGAAGAGGCCGAGCTCGGTAGCGAAGGCAGCGCCGGTCTCGGAACTGATCAGCTCCTCTTTGCGGCCCTCGACGCCAGCTCGAACTCGATTGAGTTCAGCCAACACGCCGGAAACCTGTTCGAGAACAGAGGTGCGGACTCGGGGGTCTTCGACGACCAGATCGCTGACAGTTCCTGCCACCAAATCCATCGACTCGGCGACGGCGTCGACTTCTTCCAACAACTCGTTGGCTTCAACCGACGACTCAGCCTCACCGGTACGGGAAGACAGGCCGGTGAGACGCTGGTGGTAGGGCTCGAATGCCCCGTCGGTCGACAAGTGGGCGGCAGCAGCCTGGGCTAGGTCGTTGTGCACCCCCTCTGCTTCACCGATGAGTTCGTCGACCCGATCGATGTTGATTTCTCGACGCTCTCGAACGGTGTGCAGGTGCCCAATGTTTCGGCGCACCTCGGCCAGACCATCGATGAAACCCTCGGTCGTCTTGGGTGGGCTGAGGCGAAGATCTTCGAGGACACGACCGACGTCGGCCTCGGCTTCGGCCAGGGAGGAGGCGGCTGATGCTTGGACTTCCTGAAGGCGCTCAAACTCGTCGATGACCTGTTCGGCCACGAGGCGAATGTTGCCGGCTGGTTCAGCGAGACCACCGGCTACGTCGTCGTTGAGCCAGTGGTGGGAGTCGACAAATCGACCGGCGCTGGAGAGCAGGTCGGCGTACACCGCACTCGAAGGCTCGACATCTTCGACCAAGCGGGCCAGAGCCAAAGCGTCAGAGATACCGGACACCAGTGCTGGGTTGCCAATGCGGTCGAAGGCCGACGCCTCCCGTGGCTGGGCGGCAAACCACTCGTCGCTGGAGAA
>CALHBU010000201.1 GCA_937930655.1 uncultured Acidimicrobiales bacterium
GGCCAGATGTCCGGATTGACCCCATCGGACTGGTAGCAGGCGTTATCGCCCTACTGAGCTTCACCGGCTACTACCTGCGGAATCGAATCGTTCGCACCACCGTCGAAATTCATCCGTTGGAATGGATGAGCGGGTCGACGCTGTTCTCCGCCCTCGCAGTCACGCCGTTTGCTCTTGCCTTCACCTCAGTCTCCGACTTCCGGCTACTTGGCGGCGCCGACTGGATCTACCTCGTCTACGTGGCTGGGATCGTCGGCATTTTCAGTCACACCCTGATGAGCTGGGTACAGAAGTTCATTCCGGCCTCCCGTTCATCGCTCTATGTTCTCGGCATGACTGTGGTCGCCGTCGTTGCCGCCTGGCCGATCAATGGCGAGAAGTTCACCCTCCAGCAGGTGGTGGGTGGAGTTGTCGTCGTCGGAGCCGTCGCCGCCGTGGTGAGTCGTCCAGCGGAGCCTGTTGGAGTCGCGGCGGAAGCTTCATCCCCAAAGGCCTAACCAGGATGGCTCATGCTGTACGCGCAGGCCTCAAGCCGCTTCTGCGCTTCGAGGATCTTGGGCTCGGTGGCCCGGCATCGTCCCAGCCTTCTATTGGGGCTGCCGGCGCTGCGGTCTGCGTCCCGCCACAAGCGCTGAGCAGGAGAAGAACAGCCAGCAGGTTGGCCATGACGAAGCGTTGACACAACAATCGCACGAACAGGGTCAACCCGAAGGGCGCCGCGTACCTTCCCGTTTTGCCTGCGTTCGATGCACCAACCCCACCCAAGGGAACCACTCGCCATGCCCATCACCATCAGCGCCCACGGAGCCCACGTCAGAGTGGTCACCATCGACAACCCGAGCAAAGCCAACGCCATGTCGCGCCAGATGCTGGCCGAACTAGCTGATGTCTGGCAGACGCTCGACACCGATAACACCTGTCGGGCCGTCGTCGTGACCGGGGCCGGTGAACGAGCCTTCACCGCCGGTGCTGATGTCTCGGGCGACCTTTCGGCCAGCGAGGACACCGCAGCCATCATCAACCGGGCACTCCAAAAGACCGAACCGTTCTCCAAGCCGATCGTGGCCGCCGTCAACGGAGCCTGTTTGGGTGGAGGGATCGAGCTCCTGCTCACCGCCGACGTTCGGTATGCCGCCCCCCACGCAACGTTCGGGCTGCCCGAGGTGAGGTGGGCCATCTACCCCTTTGGCGGTGCAGCAGCCAAGCTCGTGCATCAGATCGGCCACGTTCATGCCATGAAGCTTTTGCTGACCGCCGACAACATCGACGCTGACGAAGCGCTGCGAATCGGCTTGATCAACGAAATCGTGCCAGCCGACGACGTCATGGATCGGGCTGTCGAGACAGCCGAGACCATTGCCGGCAATAGCCCGAAGGCGGTCCAGGCGGTCAAACGCTTTGTCTCGAGCGGGGGCGCCGAGTTGGCCCAGAGTCGAGAACCGTTCGAGCAATCCCTCGGCGATGCAGTCAGAGCCAGCCCTGACTTCGAAGAGGGCGTCGCCGCCTTCCGAGAGCGACGCCAACCGATCTACGAGTAGGGCCTCAGGAAGCTCACCACGGAGACAGGCCAATCTGTTCCTCTCGGTCGCTGATTCGCCGCAACAGCTCACGAAGCGCTGGCATCTGTCCGGACTCCCCCTGTTGCCCAGCCAACAGGATCGCTGCCAGGTGTTCGGTCAACTCACTATGCAAGCCGGCGAGGGCCGAAGGTGGGGGGTAGCCGCTGTCCAAGACGTCGACACTCCGACGCAGTAGGTCAGCGAGGTCGTCCCTGGCGTGGTCTGACAAGAGCGAGGGATCGGCCGCCGTGGTCTCTCGCAGGGTGGCGATCAGATCGACGCAGCCGGCGTACAGGGTGGGTCCATACCGGTCGACGGCCTCGCTACAGCGACCGACGATGCCGATAGCGGCCATCACCTGGTTGCGGCCAAAGCCCCGTTCGAGGTCGGGCAGGACCGTTTCTTGGAGCGCTTCAGCCACTCCGGCCAGGAGTTCGTCCGGCGACGGTTCGGTCATGCTGGCACTAGTTCGTAGAAGCGGCGGAGGAAGGCTCCGTTGGTTGCCCGTCGATCTGCATGACGCAGGTTGAGGCTCAACCGGTCGTGGAAGGAACGCGCTCCTGTGAGCGAGATGACGCTGTGCTTGACCTCACCGAACGCTTGGTACCACCGCAAACGATCGCGGTCGACGGTTGTTCCGGCCCGTTCTTCGTAGATGGCCAGGAAGTCTTCGAACGGCAGCGATCGGCGAGGGCTCCACAGTTCCCGGTAGACCCAGCCGAGATCCTCTGTCGGGTCACCGAGATGGGTCATCTCCCAGTCAAGAAGAGCCGTGAGCTTTGGGCCTTCGTATAGCAAATTGCCGAACCGGAGGTCGCCGTGAACAATCGAAACCCGCTCGGCGACCGGAGCGTTGCCTCGAAGCCAGGCGAAGGCCCATTGCAGACCTGGTTCGGCCCCAAGACGGTGCCGGTCGAACTGGTCTTGCCATAGATCGAGCTGAGCAAGGGCCACACCCTCGGGCGTCACGGGCTCGAGGAATGACGTGTCGGCTGCCTGCCAATCGAATCGATGGAGCTCAGCGGCGGCAGCTGCCAGTTCGATGGCAACTGCCCGGAGATCGTCGTCTCCGTCTTCGACCCGAAGAGGCCGCATGCTGGCGCTTCCCGCCACTGTTCCGGTGACAAAGAACGGCTGACCGAGCCAGGCTCCCGACTGGTCGCACCAGAGCGCGGGCGGCGTGGGCACCGGCGAGGCATCCAGCATTGCAATCACCCCAAACTCCGGCGCCAGCGAGGTTTCGAGCTGACCGGCTTCGGCCTTCAACAACATCACGCAGTCTTCGGTCCGTCGGCCACCGGACTCATTCCAACTGGCGGTGAACGACCAGGGCTCACGGGCGTTGCCGATCGAGCTGATCAAGGCCAGGTTCGACACCACCGGCTCGGCCCCTGCACCCAGTTCGGCCAACAGAAAGTCGGTGAGTCCAGCCGTGAGCTGCTCCGATCGATCCAGTGCTTCGTTCACGTGGGGTCCCTCTACTCCAGAAACGACCAGCCCTCGCGAGTTGGCGAGGCGCAGGCGTTGTAGGCGTTGGGATCGATGGGCTGCATCAAACCGGTTGTCGTCTCGCCATCGCAGGTGATGCGGCACAGGTGTTCGTCGAGGCCCATCAGCGACTCCCGAACCTCGGGCTTGTTCACATCGAAGAGATCGCCCTCGA
>CALHBU010000202.1 GCA_937930655.1 uncultured Acidimicrobiales bacterium
GAGGCCGCTGAGCTGCTCGCTACCCACGGCGCGGTCATGCTCAAGGCGGTAGCCGGGGGCGGGGGCCGAGGTATGCGGGCCGTGTCCGACCCGGCCGACCTCGAGCCAGCGTGGAATCGGTGCGTGTCGGAGTCCGAGAAGGCCTTTGGCAGCAGCGAGGTTTACGTGGAGCAGTTGGTTTCTCGCGCCCGACACATCGAAGTGCAGATCGTCGGCGACGGCTCCGACGTTGTGCATCTTGGCGAACGCGATTGCAGCATCCAGCGCCGCAACCAGAAGGTGGTTGAGATCGCTCCGGCCCCCGAACTGGCCGAGGACATTCGTCATTCCATTTGCGCCGCTGCGGTCGAGCTGGGCCAGTCGGTTGGCTACGAAAACGTCGGCACCGTCGAGTTTCTCGTCGACGCCGATCAGCCCGACCGCTTCTGGTTCATCGAAACCAACGCCCGCATTCAGGTCGAGCACACCGTTACCGAGGAGGTGACAGGCGTCGACCTGGTCGAGACCCAGCTGCGGCTGGCCGGTGGCGCCAGCTTGGGCGACCTCGGGCTGGAGACCTCTCGCCTACCGAGTGGCTGGGCCATCCAGGCCCGAATCAACGCCGAGACCATCGGCGCCGACGGTCTCACCCGCCCGAGCACCGGCTCGGTTATGGCCTTCGACCTTCCCGGCGGGCGCGGAACGCGGATCGATACCGCGGCCCACACCGGTATGAAGGTGAACCCCAACTACGACTCGTTGCTGGCCAAGCTCATCGTCCATCGTCCGGCCGGTACCTTCGCCGAGACCGCTGCCAAGCTGCATGCCGCCCTTTGCGAAGCCCAGATCGTCGGCGTCGAGACGAACCTCAGTTTTCTCCGCAACATCGTCGACAGCGATGACTTGGCCGGGGCCACCACCGACTTCGTCGAAGCCAACCTGGCGACGCTCACCGCCGATGGCGAGCATCGTCTTCGTCACCCTGGTGGCGCCAGCACTCCGGCCGGTTCAAGCGGAGCATCGGGCCAGGCCGGCGCCCGCTTGGAGAGTGACGACCCGTTGGCCGTTCTCGACTTTGGTCGTCAGGCCGGAGGCGAAGAATCGGGATCGGTCGCACAAACCGACATCGATCTACCCGACGGCCAACTGGCCATTCGCACCCCGTTGCAGGGAACGGTCGTGAGCATCGAGGCCGCCGCCGGCGACACCGTTCGCGCCGGCCAACTGGTGGCCGTGGTCGAGGCCATGAAGATGGAGCACGAGATCACGGCGCCAACTGCTGGAATCGTGGTCGGTATCAATGCCGACGTCGGCGACACCCTGTGGGCCGACCAAACATTGCTGGTCATCGAGGAAGGTGACGCAATCGATGCCGGTGACGTCGTCGAGGAAACAGTCGACCTCGATGAGATCCGACCATCGCTGGCCGAGGTGTTCGAACTGCGGGCCAAGATGTACGACGACACCCGACCCGAGGCCGTCGAGAAACGCCGCAAGACACAACAGCGAACAGCCCGGGAAAACCTGGCTGATCTGATCGACGAGGGAACGTTCGTCGAATACGGGCCGGTGGCACTGGCGGCCCAGCGCCGCCGCCGCACCAGAGAGGACCTCATCAAACGGTCACCGGCGGACGGTCTGCTGACGGGCGTTGCTTCAGTCAACGGCGACACGTACGACGATCCCACCAATCGATGCGCGGTAATGATCTATGACTACACCGTCTTCGCCGGCACCCAGGGCGTCAGGAACCACGCCAAGACCGACCGCATCATCGATGTGGCCATCGAGGGTCGGCTTCCTTTCATCCTCTACGCCGAGGGTGGCGGTGGCCGGCCCGGCGACACCGATGGTGGCGACTTTGGCAGCCGCACCTTCTCCCGATTCGCCACCATGAGCGGCCTGGTGCCGATGGTCGGTGTGGTCTCGGGCTTCTGCTTCGCCGGCAACGCCTCGCTGCTTGGTTGCTGCGACGTCATCATCGCCACCCGCAACTCCAACATCGGTATGGGCGGCCCGGCCATGATCGAGGGCGGCGGGCTCGGTGTCTTCCGGCCGGAGGAGATCGGACCCTCCGACGTCCACACCGCCAACGGTGTCATCGACCTGCTGGTGGAGGATGAGGAGGAGGCAACAGCTGCCGCCAAGAAGTACCTCGCCTACTTCCAAGGACCGGTGGCCGACTGGGAAGCGAACGACCAGCGATTGTTGCGGCGGGCCATTCCCGAGAATCGGTTGCGGACCTATGACGTCCGTGAGCTGATCGAGAATCTGGCCGACGTCGACTCGGTCATGGAACTTCGGGCCGGCTTCGGGCATGGCATGGTGACCTCGCTGGTCAGGATCGAAGGAAAGACCGTTGGCGTGGTGGCCAACAACCCGAACCATCTGGGCGGAGCCATCGACTCCGACGGGGCGGACAAGGGAGCACGCTTCCTCAACTTGTGCGACACCTTCGACATCCCGGTGCTTTTCCTGTGCGACACGCCGGGCATCATGGTCGGGCCCGAGGTCGAGAAAACGGCGTTGGTCCGCAAGGCCAACCGCATGTTCCTGGTGGGGGCCAACGTCGAGATTCCCACGTTCACCGTCATTGTCCGCAAGGCCTATGGCCTCGGCGGAATCGCCATGGCCGGTGGTTCGTTCAAGGCGCCTATCTTCAGCGTGGCCTGGCCAACAGCCGAGTTCGGCCCCATGGGCCTGGAAGGCTCGGTGAAACTTGGTTTCCGAGCTGAGCTGGCCGCTATCGAAGACCCCGACGAACGCAAAGCCCGCTACGACGAGCTGGTCGGAAAGGCATACGCCAGTGGCAAGGCCCTCAACCACGCCACCGGCTTCGCTGTCGACGACACCATCGACCCGGCTGAAACCCGGCACTGGTTGGCCAACATCATGAAGTCACTGAAGCCGCCGCCGGTTCGAGAAGGAAAGAAGCGGGGCGCGGTGGACGGTTGGTAGCCGGTCCCAACGGTCCCGCCCCACCAGCTAGCTTGCTGCGATGGCAGCAACCTCTTCGCCCTGGTTCCGCCGTGCGCTCATCGGCGCTGCGGTAGTTGTCGTCCTCGCGCTGATTGGCGCCTGGCAGCTCGGCCTCTTCAGCTCCGAACCGGAAGAGGCCAATCTGGCCGACGCCATCGCCGCCGAGTCAGCCGATACCGATACCGATACCGAAGACGGAGCCGACGAGCAGGCCGAGGCAGACGCCGAGACCCCGGCGGTGACCACACCACCGGCCATTCTGGTCGACGACCCCGGAGGCGTCTGCGCCGTCACCGCCGATCCTGAAGGAGCTGGTTCGACCACCGCGGTGAGCAGCGGGGCCGATCTGGCCGGCACCTGGTCGGTGCGTCGATCAGAGGGGACGTTCGTTGGCTACCGGATCGACGAAATCCTGAGCGGCGTCGACTTCGAAGCGGTCGGCCGGTCGGCAACGGTGAGCGGTTCGGTTGTCGCAACCGAGTCACAGATCACCGAGGTGTCGATTGCCGCCGACCTGCGGGACCTCACCAGCGACAACGGAGCCCGGGACAATCAGCTCAAGTCACAGGCCCTCGAAAGCGAAACCTTTCCGGTGGCATGTTTCACCTTGACCTCCCCCATAGAGGTCACCGAGGTTCCGGCTGAAGGAGTCGAGGCCAGTTTCACCGCTACCGGCGATCTCACCATTCATGGGGTCACTAGGTCCGTCCAGCTAGACCTGCAGGCCACCACCACCGGCGGTCGACTCTTCATTGTTGGCTCTACCGATGTCGCCTTGGTTGACTTCGACATCGACCCACCAGAAGCCTCAATCGTTGCCGGTGTCGGTGAGATCGCAGTGATGGAGTTCTCACTGGTTCTGAGTCGCTAACCCTCCAGTAAGGTCGCCCCATGGTCTCGCCCGACTTCTTGCGTTTCGACACTCTCAGCCTGCATGCGGGGCAACATCCCGACCCCACCACCGGCGCCCGGGCGGTGCCGATCTACTTCACCACGTCGTACTCGTTCCCCGATACCGACGAGGCAGCCGCGCTGTTCAACCTCGAAGCGCCCGGCCATATCTACAGCCGTATCTCGAATCCGACCGTGGCCGTCCTGGAAGAGCGCATCGCCGCCTTGGAAGGGGGCGTCGGAGCGGTCTGCACCGCCAGTGGCACCGCCGCCCTGCATCTCGCCGTGGCCTCGCTCCTGAGTGCCGGCGACCACATCGTCGCTTCCAAGAATCTGTACGGCGGCTCCTACAACATGCTCAACCTCACACTCCCGAGGTTTGGTATCACCACGACGTTCGTCGATCCGCGTGACCCGGAGGCTTTTGGCCGCGCAGTTCAAGAGAACACCAAGATCGTGTTCGCCGAAACGTTGGGCAACCCCGGCATCGAGGTGCTCGACATTCAAGCGGTAGCCGACGTGGCCCACCGTCACGACCTGCCCCTGATGGTCGACAGCACCTTCTCCACCCCGTATCTGATCCGGCCCATCGAGCACGGTGCCGACATCGTGATGCATTCGGTCACCAAGTTTCTCGGCGGACACGGTGTGGCGCTCGGCGGCGCCATCGTCGACGGCGGCCGGTTCGACTGGGAGGCATCGGGAAAGTTCCCGACCCTCACCGAGCCCTATGCCGGCTACCACGGCGTGGTCTTCACCGAGGAGTTCGGCCCTGCCGCTCTCGGTATGCGGGCCCGGGCCGAAGGCCTCAGAGACTTTGGCGCATGCATGAGTCCCCAGAACGCCTTTCAGCTACTCCAGGGCATCGAGACACTGCCGCTCCGCATGGCTCGACACGTCGAGAACACCGATCGGGTCATCGAAATGCTCGAGACCAACGATGCTGTCACCTGGGTCCGTCATCCAAGGGTGGCTGACCACCCCGATCACGAACTGGCGGCCCGGCTCTACCCCAAGGGCGCGGGCGCGATTATGAGCTTCGGCGTGAAGGGCGGTCGGGAAGCTGGCCGACGCTTCATCGAGGCAGTCCAGTTGGCTTCCCATCTGGCCAACGTCGGCGATGCCAAGACACTGGTGATCCATCCCGGAAGCACAACCCACGGTCAGCTCACCACCGAACAACTCGAGGCATCAGGCATCAGCGACGACCTCATCCGACTTTCGGTCGGACTGGAGGATCCCGATGACATCATCGAGGACCTCTCCCGAGCTCTGAAAGCAAGCCAGCGGTAGTTGCCCAGGAACACGAGGGAACGAGCACGCAATGAACCTTGACGTAGATGGAGTGCAGGCTCACGCCGCAACTGGCGGTGTCGACCTTGCCCAGTCGGGACCGGTGCTGGTGCTTGTCCACGGCGCCGGCATGGACAGCACGGTCTGGCAGCTGCAGACCAGGTTCCTCGCCTATCGGGGCATCCGGGTCCTGGCCGTCGACCTCCCAGGACATGGCCGGTCGTCGGGTCCAGCCCTTACCTCCATCGAGGACATGGCCAGCTGGCTCGGTCGCTTTCTCGACGCCGCCGGGCTGGCCTCCGAAGAAGGTGGCGTGTTTCTGGCCGGACACTCCATGGGCACCATGATCGCCGTCGAACTTGCTTCCACTCAGCCCCAGCTCGCGGCTGGCCTCGTCCTGTTCGGCTCAGCTGTTTCAATGCAGGTTCACCCCGAACTTCTCGGCGCAGCCACCGACGACCTACCGCGGGCCGCAGCCCTGATGGCGGCTTGGGGTCACGACAAGCCGGCCAAGGTTGGGCTTAACCCAACGCCCGGCATGTGGATGCTCGGGGGCTCGATGGCCTTGGTCGAGAACAGCGAACCCGGCGTGCTAGCCAAGGACTTCGCCGCATGCGCCAGCTACGACCAGGCATGCAGCTCAGCCGCCGGCGTCAAGTGCCCGGTCATGCTCGTAGCCGGGAGTGGCGACAAGATGACCCCGCCCGCAGGGGCCAGGACACTGGCGGCCGCCTTCGATGTTGTGGAAGTGACCGAGCTTGCCGACGTGGGTCACATGATGATGTTCGAGGACCCTCGTTCGGTCCGTTCGCTTCTTCACGCTGCAGTGACCCGATAGGGACGGTAGACAGAGGTGGTGAGCTTCTCCGAGATCGAACTGTCACAAGCCGACAACGTTGCCACCATCGCCTTCAACAGGCCCGATGCACTCAACGCCATCACCCCCACCATGCTGGGCGAGCTGAACCAGGCCGCCGACCAGGTGGCCGACGACGACAACGTCCGGGTCGTGATCCTGACCGGGAATGGTCGTGCGTTCAGCGCTGGGGTCGACCTTAAGGCTCTTGGTCAACGGGAACTGGTGGACGGCAAAGTCGGTGACATTCTCGACGTTCCGGCCCGGTCCTTTACCGCTGCCCTTTCGTCCATGCCAAAGCCGGTTATCGCCGCGGTGAACGGCTTTTGCTTCACAGGGGCGCTGGAGCTGGCCATGGCGTGCGACATGATCGTCACCGCCAACGAAGCCAAGATCGGCGACACCCACGCCAAGTTCGGCCTTCGCCCCACCTGGGGTCTTACCCAGCGGCTGCCCGATCTGGTCGGGATTGCTCGGGCCCGTGAACTCTCCTACACAGCCAGAACTCTCAGTGGAACCGAGGCGGTCGAGATCGGACTGGCCGTCCGTTCAGCTCCCCGGGACGAGCTCGACGACGCGGTAGCCCAGCTGGTGGCCGAGATTCTGCCAAACAGCTCCGAGTCGTTCGTGGCCTACAAACATCTGTATCGGGAGCAGAAATCGCTCGATGCCGGACTGGCTGACGAGTACGGAACCGACTTTTCCTTCTCCGATACCGACGAGCGGTTGGCCGACTTCCGCTGATGTCATGACTGCCAATGGGGCCTTCCGACATCAGATGGGTTTACATCGGCTCGAACCGGCCCGCTGGCTCGAACTGACCCATCCTCATCTGGCCGAGCAACTGACCCAAAAGCATGAGCTCATGGCGGCCCGGCCCGACGATCTCCTGGTCGTCCTGCCCGGATTCGAGTCGGCGGCGACCCAGGTGCAGGCGCTCATCACCGAAGAGTTCGCGCTGCAAGGCCAGCCAGCACCCGACTATCAGGCTGGGCTTCACCCGCTCGATGCAGCGGCCAGGGTCGTGAGGGAAGACCTCTGCTTGCATGACATGGTCGACGGCCAGCTGGTGCTGGTCGCCGGCTCGGTGTGTTTCCCCACCCGCTGGACACTGGCTGAGAAAGTGGGGCGCCCCATCTCGGCCATTCATGCGCCGGTACCCGGGTTGGCCGAGGATGTTGGCGACCGCATCGACTCGTTCGTGGCCCGGTTACGGCCCGGGGTTGGTTCGTGGCGATCCAACTGGAGCATCCTCCCGACCGACGAGCTCTGTCTGCCCGGTCATCATCGCGATCTCCCGGTTGTCGACAGCCCCGATCAGTTGTGGTTCCGAACCGAACGGCAAACCCTGCGCCGGCTCCCAGTCGGCGCCGGGGTGTTGTTCACCATCGGTATCGATGTACAGCCGCTTTCGATCTTTCGAATGGACCGGTGGGCGTCGGCTGACTTGGCAGACCGGATCGAGTCTCTGCCCGAACCATTCTTGGCCTACAAGGGGCTAACAGCCAGCCATCAAGACATCGTGGAGTACCTGCGAAGCTGACTCACGTCTCGGGCGGCGTGGGATGCCACTGTCCGTCCCGACCGAGGTACTCCGAGCCATCGGCACGGTAGAACGACCCTGCTTCGGTGTCTTTGAGAACGGCGAGCATGGCCGGGAGTTCGCCGCCTTCCTTCTCGATCTTGCCGATCACCCGCTGAGGGCCAAGGGAATCGAGCATTTCGAACGGACCATGGACCCAGTTGAAACCCCACCGGATGGCTCGGTCGATGTTGACAACATCGTCGGCAATCTCCGGGACCAGGCCAGCTGCGTACCGCAGCGTTCCCCCGAAGACTTGCCAGGCCAGTGAACCCTGTGGTGTGTCGGCAAAGAGCACCTCGCCGAGGTCGCCGGGCACTCCAGCCAGGTCGGGGTCGGTGGCATCACGCCACTTTTCGTTGGTGAGATCGAACGTTTCCTTTTTCCTGCTTCCGTCGTCGAGCTTCTGTACCCTCCCGAAACCGCCTCCGGACTTACGACCGAGTTGGCCTCGATCGAGCATTCCCTGCTCAGCAGGTGGAAACGCGGTGTAGGCCAAGCCGGTATCGCCGGCCGGGAGGTTGGTGGCCAGATTCTTACCAACCAGATCCATGACATCGAGTCCGATGAGATCGATCAGCCCGTACAGGCCAGTAGGAGGTAGCCCGATGGGTTGGCCGAGAACAGCATCAACCGTCTCCTGACTCATTCCATCGGCAAGAAACGGCTTGGCCAGGTGCAATCCCGACAACATGAAAAAGCAACCGATTCGGTTGCCGATGAAGTTCACCGTGTCCTTGGCGTTAACGACGCCCTTCCCCAAGCGGGAGGCGCCGAAGTGGCTGAAGGCCGCCACCACCTCGGCATTGGTGTCCTCTCCTGGGACCAGCTCGAAGAGCTTCATCACCTTCACCGGATTGAAGAAGTGGGTGATCGCCACATCAGCCCGAAACTGGTCCGGCAGTCCGGCCGAGATGTCCCGCAACGGAATACCCGAGGTGTTCGAGCTAATCACTGAACCCTCAGCTCGGAAAGGTTCCAATACCTCGAACAGCCGGCGCTTGGTGTCGAGGTCCTCGACGATGGCTTCGCACACCCAGTCGTAGTCGGCGATCTTGGCCAGGTCGCCCTCGGTCGCAAACGTCGGATCGAAGAGCCCGGTGCTGACTAGGTGATGGTCGGCTTCATCGACAATGGCCAGCCCTCGCTCCACTGCCTCGGTTGAGATGTCGAGCATGAGCACCCGACAACCAGCGGCCGCGCTGGCCGCAGCAATTCCGGCCCCCATGGTTCCGCAACCGACAACCGCTACTGACTCAATCTGGCGTGACATGGAAACCAGTCTGCCGCTTCCCTGGGACAGACCAACACCGATGTGATTGACTGGATCTTGGGGCGAATATCACCGGAACCGTCGGGGTGTGTCCCTATCGTGTTGCCCATTGTGGAGTTGCTTGATCTGTTAGAGATGTCCCAGCAGCGAGCCCTTGGCGTTGTTGACGAGGTTGTGGCGACCGATTTCGATCGGCAAACACCATGCGACGAGTGGGACGTCCACATGTTGCTCAACAAGATGCTGGCCTCGGCGCAGCTCTTCTCCGAACTGGCGGCTGGTCATCAACCCGATGAGACCATCAGTCTCACCGAGCCCGCGCCTGTTCTCCCCAAGGACCCCGATGCCATCTCGTCGGCCATCGATGTAGCCAACCGGGAGTGCTTTGCCGCTTTCCGGGTGGGCAACGCACGAGGTCAAATGGTTGGTCCGCTCGGTGCCACGCTTTCCCGCCGGGCCGGTGTGATGATCCGAGTCACCGACTGCACGGTGAATATCTGGGATCTCGCTCGGTCGATCAACACCGACCACGGCATCGACGATGACCATGCTCTTGCGGTGCTCGACTTCGCCGATGACTATCTGGCCCGGGCCAGAGATCATGACGGTCTGCCGTTGTTCGCCGAGCCGTTGGAGATTCGAGACGATCTGCCGCCCCTCGACCGGCTTATTGCCTTGTCGGGTCGGGACCCCGCCTGGGGAGCCACCTAGCCGACGTCAGCGAGGTGGCAGTGGGGCGCCGCCGCCCTTTGTCATCCACCGACGCCGGTCAATGAGCCCGAGAGCGTCAAAGACAGAGCGACCGGCGAGAATCATGACCGATCCAACCGCCACGAAGAGCGCGGCCTCCGACGGTCCGGTCCGGGGCAGCGTCGAGCCGTCGGTTCCGCCATCTGCCTGAGTGGTTGGGGCGGCTGTGGTGGGAGCGGCTGTGGTGGGAGCAGCCGTCGTAGGCGCTGCCGTCGTAGGCGCTGCAGTCGTGGGAGGAGCCGTCGTCGGGGCAGCGGTGGAAGCCGTGGTGGGAGCAGCTGTCGTCGGAGCGGCCGTACTCTCGGCAGCCGCAGTGTCAGCGGTGGTCGGAGGAGCAGCCGTCGTGTCGGCGCCGGAAACGTCGGATCCCAAACCATCAGCCTCGGTTGAGTCGGTGTAACCCACCGTTGTCTCGGCCGCGTCAATATCTCCACCGCTGAGCTGGGAACAGCCCGTCAGTGCTACGCAAAGCAAACCAGTCGGAACAAGTAGTCGTCGTCGAGAAAGTTCTTGGAACCCAGCCACAGCTCAAGTGATACGGGAGAGTTCGAGAACCTCCTTGAGCCGATGAGCCCAACGACTATGAGGAACTTCGGCTAACGAAGTTGGGTGATATCACGCACGGCGCCCCGGTCGGCCGAGGTGGTGAGGGCGGCGTAGGCCCACAGTGCCTGACTGACCTCACGGTCCCGGTCTCGGGCCCGATAGCTGTCGGCCCCATGAGCTTCTTCCTCGGCCAGCCGTTCGGCCAACTCAGCATCGTCCACATCGAGATGGATTGATCGGGAAGGAATGTCGATGGTGATGAGATCGCCGTCGCGAATAAGGGCGATGGCTCCCCCGGCCGCAGCCTCAGGAGAGGCGTGACCAATGGACAGACCGGAGGTACCACCGGAGAATCGGCCGTCGGTCAGAAGGGCACAGTCCTTGCCAAGACCTCGGCTCTTTATGTACGTGGTCGGGTACAGCATCTCCTGCATTCCCGGTCCGCCCTTGGGCCCCTCGTAGCGGACAACAACGACATCACCGGCCTGCACCACGTTCTCGTCGAGGATGCCCTCGACCGCGTCGTCCTGGCTTTCGAACACCCGAGCCGGGCCAGAGAACTTCCAGATCGACTCGTCGACACCGGCCGTCTTGACGATGCAGCCGTCCTTGGCGATGTTGCCGTAGAGGATCGCTAGTCCACCGTCCTCGCTGTAGGCGTGTTCGACCGAACGCACACAGCCGTTCTTCCGGTCATCGTCGAGGGTGTCCCACCGGGTGCTCTGGCTGAACGCCGTCTGGGTCGGGATGCCGGCCGGGCCCGCCCGAAAGAACTCTTTGGCCTCGGCGGTACAGGTGGGCCGCATAATGTCCCACTCGTCCAGTGCGGCGGCGAGAGAAGACGAGTGAATGGTCGGCTGATCGGTCTGGATGAGACCGGCCCGATCGAGCTCACCGAGAATCCCCATGATGCCCCCGGCCCGATGCACATCTTCGACGTGATATTGCTCGACGGCAGGAGCCACCTTGCAGATGTTCGGCATCCGCCGACTCAGGTCGTCGATGTCGGACATCTTGAAGTCGAGTTCGGCTTCCTCGGCGGCGGCCAGGATGTGCAACACGGTGTTGGTGCTGCCTCCCATGGCGATGTCGAGCGCCATGGCGTTCTCGAACGCCGCCCGGTTGGCCACATTGCGGGGCAACACGCTGTCGTCATCTTTCTCGTAGTAGCGCCGAGCGATGTCGACCGCAGTGCGTCCGGCCTGGCGAAACAACGCCTCACGATCAGAGTGGGTGGCCAGCACCGTGCCGTTGCCGGGAAGGCCGAGACCGAGGGCCTCCACCAGGCAGTTCATAGAATTGGCGGTGAACATCCCCGAGCACGATCCGCAGGTGGGGCAGGCCGAGCGCTCGATGGCCGCCACGTCGTCGTCGCTGACCGTGGTGTCACCGGCCGACATCATGGCCGAGATGAGATCGACCTTGACCTCGCCGCCAGCCAGCTTGGTCTTGCCTGCTTCCATCGGTCCACCAGAGACGAAGATGGTCGGGACGTTGAGCCGCAACGCGGCCATCAGCATGCCGGGGGTGATCTTGTCGCAATTCGAAATACACACCAGCGCATCGGCGCAGTGAGCGTTGACCATGTACTCCACCGCATCGGCAATCAGTTCCCGACTGGGGAGGCTGTACAACATCCCCCCGTGGCCCATGGCAATGCCGTCGTCGACGGCGATGGTGTTGAACTCCTTGGCTACGCCGCCGTGCTGCTCGATCTCTCGTGCCACCAGCTGACCAAGGTCCTTCAGGTGAACGTGGCCGGGCACGAACTGGGTGAAGGAGTTGGAGATGGCGATGATCGGTTTGTCGAAATCGTCGTCCTGCATGCCGGTGGCCCGCCACAAGGCGCGGGCTCCGGCCATGTTGCGGCCGTGGGTGGTGGTACGAGAGCGATACTCAGGCATGACGCCAGCGTAGGTCGCACCGACACCACCGAGCGAGGCGTAGCTTCTTGCCATGGCAAAGGAGAGCGGTTGGCAGCCCACCCTGCTGTGGGTTGTGCGTATCGGGCTGGTGGCAGCGTTGGCCGTCACGGTGGCCTTTCCCGACTGGGAACAGTTCGCTGGCAAGGGCATGGCGTTCCGAGCCCCCTTCTACCTGGTCCCCGCCTTCGTGGTTCCCCTGGTGTGGAAACTCCGGGGCTCCCACCGGCCCTACCCATACCTGGTCGACGCCCTGGTGGTGGCTCCGTTTCTGGCCGACACCCTCGGTAACGCCCTGAACTTCTACAACACCTACGACCGCACTGACGACGTCCTTCACTTCCTCAACTGGGTGCTGTTGATGGGCGGCATCACGCTGGGGCTGGCTCGCACGGGGATCGGGCGGCTCAATGCCTGGTCATTGGGGTGGGGCTTCGGTGGACTGGCGATCATCTGGTGGGAGGCGGCCGAATTCCTCGTTCAGGAAATGGGCACCGCCGGGTTGAGCCTTACCTACGAAGACACCGTCGGTGACCTCATACTCAGCAGTACTGGCGGAGCAGTGGGCGCGGCGTTGGCTATCGCCTTTGGTTGGCCGTCCCGGGTCAATGAGAAGGCAGCAGGGTAAAGAGAGCTTTCGAGCCAACAAGCTCCAACCCCTCGGCAGAGAGAATGGCGGCCTCCACTCGAACGGTCCGACGCCGGACCGACGACGCCTCAGCCCGGACCGCATAGGGACCCTCGTCCAACGGGACCGGATGGCGATATCGAAGGTCCAGTCGGCCGGTGACCACCCGATGGTCGAGGGCCGCCGCGGCACACCGGGCCGAGACATGATCGAGCACGGTGGCCGCCATGCCACCATGCAGCCACCCGGCCACGCCGCGGAGCTCGGGCTGAGGTCGAAAGCTGGCGATGGCCACCAACCCATCGATGGTTACCTCGGGGTGCAGGGCCCGGAAGACTCGGGCCAACTCATCAGAAGAGACAGCGTCGGTCACG
>CALHBU010000203.1 GCA_937930655.1 uncultured Acidimicrobiales bacterium
TTCACCATCAACGCCATGGCTGTCGATGTCTTCACTGGAGTCCTGGTTGATCCTTACGATGGGCTTGCCGACCTGAAGGCCAGGGTGTTGCGCACGCCCGTCGACCCCGAGATTTCGTTTGCCGATGATCCGCTTCGGATCCTTCGGGCGGCCCGGTTTTTGGCTCGCTTCGAGCTCGATGTTGCACCGGAGTTATCCGTTGCCGCTCGGGGTCTCGCTCACCGACTTTCGATTGTCTCGGCCGAGCGAAAGCGAGACGAACTCGAACGGTTGCTACTGCTCTCCGACCCCCACCCCGGGTTGGTGTTCCTCGGACAGCACGGTGTGGTCGACGACGTCGTGCCGGAGTTGGCTGAATCGATGCGGTGGGAGCAAGCCGCCGGCCGGGTCGCGTTAGCCACCGGGCCACTCCTGCGTCGGGCCGCATTGTTCGGCGACCTCGGGCCCGAGGTAGTGGATGCCCGGATGGAAGCGCTGCGCTACCCCCGAGCCGAAACCGCAGACACGGTTCGGCTGGTTCGGCTCGTGCCCCAAGTCTTGGGCTTCGGGGGCACTGATGCCGAGGTTCGGCGTTTGGTGGCCGAGGCCGGCCCGAAAGCCGAACCGGAGCTGGTTGATGTCGCGGTGGCCCTCGGCGCCCTCATGTCCTCAGCTGATGCAGTCGCCCCGGTAGAGGAACGGCTGCAGGCCCTCCGCCGCACGGAGGACCTCACCGACCTGACCGGCCCGATGACCGGTCAGCAGGTCATGGCCGAACTCGGCCTGGACCCTGGGCCAGAAGTCGGTGAGGCATTGGAACGGCTTCGAGAGCACCGCATCGTCCATGGACCGTTTGCCCTCGACGAAGCACTCCGAATTTTGCGCCAGCGACCAGAGCCTCCGACTCACTGAACGGCAGAGCACCGTGGTCGTGGGTACCCTGACCACTGTGCCTCGTTGGCGTGAAGAAGAAGGTGCTGCAGTGGTCAGCTATCGGCTGGCCCGGGAACGCACGGTCCGCGCCGTCGAGGCCGGTCATCGTAAACAGGAAGATGTTTGTGATGCCCAGCCCGAGCTGAGGCGCGTGGCCCACCACCATGCAACCGCACTGTCCGAGCCCTGTCCCATCTGCGAGGGGGACGACCTTGTGGCCGTCACGTTCGCCTTTGGCGCCGGACTCCCCAACGCCGGCCGTCTTGTCGCCGATCGCCAAGAACTGCGATCGCTTCGACAGCGTGGCAAACCGGCCACCTGCTATCAGGTTGAGGTGTGCCGCCAGTGCTGGTGGAACCATCTCAGGGAGTCGTTCCCCATCGACGGGACCGACCTCACGTCGAGCGCTACCTGACTATGCTCAGCGTCCTCCTTGGCGGACCACGACCCACGACAGACAGGCGCCGTAACCCTCTCTGGCGGTTCCGGCGCCTCCTGTTTCTGCTCGGCCTTTTCGGTCTAGGTGCCATCCTCGGCGGCGTCCTCGTTCTTTCGCAGATCGAACTTGACCTCGAGGCCGATGACATCGGCGAGTTAGCTCAGACCACCTACGTCTGTACGGCCGAGGTCCGAGAGGACTGTGGACCCGATGTGGCCACGGTGCAGTTCAGTGCAGGAGAGGACCGGGAAATTGTGTCGTACGAACAGATTCCCGACGTCGTCATTTGGGCCGTGATTGCCACTGAAGACAAGGACTTCTTCACCCATCACGGGGTTGATCCGTGGGGCATTGGTCGTGCGGTGTATCAAGACGTTCGAGATCAGTCGGCTAGCCAGGGCGGTTCGACAATCACCCAGCAGTACGTGAAAAACGCCTTTACCGGCGCCGACCGAACCATCGTCAGGAAGCTGCGAGAAGCCACCCTGGCGGTCAAGCTGGAGCGTGAGTGGACGAAGGAGGAGATCCTCGGGCGTTACCTGAATCGGATCTACTTCGGCCGGGGGGCCTATGGCATTCAGGCCGCAGCTCAGAGCTACTTTGGCAAGGACGTCGAGCAACTGGATCTAGCCGACGCCGCCTTCTTGGCTGGGCTGATCCGGGCACCGTCTCGGGCCGACCCGGCGATTGATCCCGATGAAGCCACCCGACGTAGGGCCACCACGCTGGTTCGCATGGTGGCTGATGGCTACATCACCCAGACCCAGGCCGATGAAGCCAACCAGCGGGACTGGTCGACGACCGTGCCCAACACCGAGCGGGGAGGTCTCGGCGAGGTGCGTGGGGCAGCCTTTGGCAGCGAGTATTTCGTCGAAGCGGTTCGTCAGGAACTGGCCTTGCTCTATCCCGACGGAGCCCTCTACACCAGCGGTCTTCGGGTGTACACAACGCTGGATCCTGAGCTTCAGCGGGCGGCTTTCACGACCGCGGCCGAGGTCGTCGACCCGACCGTCGACCCTGACGATCCAGCGGCGTCCATTGTTGCCGTCGACGCCACCGGTCTGGTTCTCGCCATGATGGGGGGCTACGACTTCGAGCAATCTCAGGTCAATCTGGCCACCGGGCGAGCGGGCGGAGGATCGGGTCGCCAGCCGGGGTCAGCGTTCAAAGTCTTCGCCCTAGCCGAAGCACTAGAACAGGGTTACTCATCGGGCTCGTTGTTCTCCGCTCCGTCGAGCATCACCATCCCCAATGCCAACAACGGCGCCGACTGGGTGGTGAGTGGCGGCGGGAGCCCCGACGGTTACCGGGATCTCGTTGACGGTCTGCGTGTGTCGTCCAACGTGGTGTACGCCCAGCTCATGGTCGAGCTCGGTCCGCAGAGCGTTGTCGAACTCTCGCAACGGCTTGGGGTCACTGCTGATCTTCCCGAAGTGAACTCCCTGGTGCTCGGCTCTGGTGAGGTGTCGGTGCTTGACATGGCCGCCGCCTACGCCACCATCGCCAACCAGGGAGTTCGCTATCAGCCGGTGTTCATCGAGCGGATCGAGCATCCGGACGGTTCGATTTGCTGGTATCCGAGCGGCGGTACCTGCGCCAGCGGACCGGGACGGTCGCCAACGGTGGCCAACGCCCTCGAACCGGCGATTGCGCAGCAGGTGACGTTTGCCATGACCCAGGTGGTCGAAGAAGGAACAGGCCAGGCGGCTGGAGCCGGACTGCCGTGGCCGGTTGCCGGTAAGACGGGAACCACGCAGGACAATCGGGATGCTTGGTTCGTGGGATTCACCTGCGATCTCACCGCCGCGGTCTGGATGGGTCACACCGGCGCTCCCGGTGAGCCGGTGAGGACCATGGCCGACTTCCGCGGCGAATCCGTAAGCGGTGGTGGCCTGCCGGCAGAGCTCTGGAACGCCTTCCTTCAGAAAGTGGTGGTCTCGGAATGGGCGCAAGGGAATGAGCCGTGCGAGCAGCTGGCGACCCGAGTCGACTCCGACGGGTTGATCCTGAATGAGCAGCTGTCGACCACGACGCTGCCGTTTTGCCTCGAACAGGCACAACCTCGCGACGGAGCCGAGACGACCCAACCAACGACAACCCAACCATCGGCCGACTCTTCAACCCAGCCCGACCAGACGGCAACGCAACCGGCAACAACCGCGCCGGCAACAACTGCGCCGTGCCAGCCACGACCAGAGTCCGGCGGACTTGGCGGCGCCGTCCCACCAGGCGAGGACCCGACGGCAGAGGACCCACCGGCAGAAGAAGAGCCCTGAGCGGCGTCACCAAACTTTCTCGATCTCGCATGTAAGGATTCGCGATCGAAGGGGTCAAATCGTTGTAGTGATCGCCAGCGAGGAGACGAGAGGTGAACGACAGCGGAAGGGAGGAGCTCTTCACCCAGTGGATTGCTGAGCACCGCGGCATCGTGGTGAAAGTCGCTCGAAGCTTCACCACGACGCACGCCGACACCGACGACCTCATGCAAGAAATTCTCGTCCGGTTGTGGGCCTCGATCGACAACTACCGAGGCGACGCCAAACCGTCCACCTGGATCTATCGGGTGGCCCTTAACCGGGCGCTCACGTGGCACCGCGACACCAGTCGCCGTCGTATCGAATCACCCACCGATGAACTCCAAACCTTGGTGGCGTCAACGAGTGCCGAGGATCAGTTCCGTCTGAACCGGCTTTACGAACAGATCAGGCAGCTGTCGGAGATCGACCGCTCCCTCATGCTGCTGTCGCTCGACGGCCTCAGCTACGCCGAAATGTCAGCCATCACCGACATCAGCGAATCGAACGTCGGCGCTCGACTCAGTCGAGCCCGCACCCAGCTGTTCGCTCTGATCGAGGAGGACAACCAGTGACCGAACATCGGTCCACACCCGACGACAGCTTCCCAAATGAGGAGCTGGCCGAACTCTGGAAACAACAGGAGACACCCATGTCACATACAGCAGACCCCCGCCAGCTCGAACGGCTCGCTGCCTCAATCAGAGATGGCCATCGGACCGAGCAGATGCGCCTGATCTGGTTAAGTGTTCGAGAAGGCATTCCGCTCGCCATCCTCGTTGCCTATTTCGGCTATCTGGCAGTGGCCGACACGCCTCTCATGTTCGTGTCGATGCTGCTCTGCATGGGGATCGCCGTTTTCTTCGCTAGTTCGTCGATCCGTCAACACAAGAGCGAGCAGCGGTTCGATACCACCCTTCGAGGATCTATCGAACGGTCGCTCTCCCAGGCTCGCCACCGGCTGTGGATGTATCAGAACTCGGGCTGGTGGTATTTCGCGCCGCTGGTGTTGGCGTTCGCCCTTCTGGTCGTGTGGGCCATTATCGATGACCCGAACGGAGCCAAGCCCTCCGACGCGCTCCTCCTACCGTTCTCTGGCGCTTGCTTCGGCGGCATGTACTGGTGGGCTCGCCGGGTCGCCGCGACCAAATGGCATCCCGAAGTGGAACGACTCGAAGCCCTCCTCGCTGATCTACAAAGCTAGACAGCGGGGCTGTCCTACGCAGCGGGGCTGTCCTACGCAGCGGGGCTGTCCTACGCAGCGGGGC
>CALHBU010000204.1 GCA_937930655.1 uncultured Acidimicrobiales bacterium
CGACGTCCACCCCAAACATGCGGTGGCGCTAGGTGCAGCCTTGGCCATCGTGCCGACTAGCGCACAAGCTCCGGCAGCACCACCAACACCAACACCAGCTCCGGCGGTTCCGGCAGCAGAACCAACACCAACACCAGCTCCGGCGGTACCACCAGCACAACCAGCCGAAGGCCCAACCACGAATCGGCTGCCATTCATCGCGGCGGCCGTCGTCGGGGCAATGCTCATCGGCCTCGGCGTCTGGTTCGTCACCCAGGTTCTGGGCGAGGGCACGCCCGACCAAACGCAGACCCCAACCGCCGAGGCGGCGAACAGCACTCTCGGGTCGGCCGGCAGCGAGAACCCAGCCCAATCAACATCACCTGCCATTCCCACAACCAGCCAGGACGACGACCCTCCGCAGACACCTTCGCTCAGTGTTGCGCCCGTCACCGCGACATGCGACAACACGACCAACCCGTTCGTTTGCATCACCTCGCTCGGAATCGACAGCAACGGGTTCCTCGTCGCCACGTTCGATGCCAGCGGGTTTCTGCCCCTTGTCGGACCGGCACCGAACCAGCACGTCCACTTCTACTTCCCGGTTGGTTCCATGGCCGACGACCAGCTAAACGCTGGGTCCAGCGGACCCGACCTGGGGGAATGGATTCTTTGGGATGAGGCAGTGTTCGCCCCTGGACCAGGCGGGGTTTCCTACAGCCTGGAAGACGCGCTCTCGGTTGGTGCGACCGAGCTGTGCGCACTCGTTGCCAGCTCGTCCCACGAGGTGACGCCTGGTTCCGGCAGCTGCATTCCACTGCCCGAATCGGCGGTCAACTGACAACACCCAACGCAACCACAACCAAGACCAGAACCACCTTCACCGGTCTGCAGTCACTTTTTCCCCCACCTCATTCAGCGCTACGGTCTGTTTTTCATTCTGGAGGGAATCAGTTTGGGATACGACCTAGGAATCGACGTCGGCACCAGCTACAGCGCGGCCGCCGCCCGAACCGACGACGGCGCCGTAACCGTTATCGGGCTCGGTCCAATTGCCGACAGCATCCCCACCGTCCTCTATCTCGAAGAAGACGGCACCATGATCGTTGGAGACGCGGCCAATCGCCGAGCCCTCCTCGACCCGGCAGGAGCTGCCCGCGAATTCAAACGCCGCCTTGGCGACTCCACGCCGTCGATTCTGCGCGGCGCCCCGTTCTCGGCCGAGGCCCTCGTGGCCCACATGCTGCGTCACGTTGTCGACCGTGTGGTCGATAGACAACGGGAACAGCCCCGTTCGATCGCGGTAAGTCACCCCGCCAATTGGGGCCCTTACAAGATGGAGATCTTTGGACAAGCACTCCAAATGGCCGATCTCGACGATGCGATACTGATTAGCGAGCCCGCGGCTGCCGCAGTGGCCTACGCCGCCGAGCACCGAGTGGAGGCCGGCTCAACGGTTGCCGTCTACGACCTGGGAGGTGGCACGTTCGACACCGCCATTCTGCGCAAGACCGACACCGGCTTCGCCGTGTTGGGCGAACCGATCGGCCTCGAGCACCTCGGTGGCATCGACTTTGACGCTTCGGTGTTCGAGTACGTGCGGGAGACTGCCACCGGCGATTGGGATCTCGATCCAGACGATCCGGCCCACATCACGGCCATGTCACACCTGCGCAAGAGTTGCACCGAGGCCAAGGAGCTGCTGTCGAGCGAGAGCGACGCGTCCATCCCCGTCATGCTTCCCGGCCTCGAGCAGACCATCTCGTTGGGTCGACCTGAGTTCGAGGCCCGCATTCGACCGATCGTCGTACCCACCATCAATGCTCTCGAACAGGCCATGGTTCGAGCCAGAGTCTCGGCCGCCGATCTATCTGCCATTCTGCTGGTGGGCGGCTCGTCCCGGATTCCACTGGTGGCGCAGCTGCTTCGTGAACAGTACGGCGACTTGGTTCGGGTCGATGTCGATCCCGTTCACGCCGTTGCCAAGGGTGGGGCGCTCGCCGCCGCAGGCGTTCTCGACCTGTCCCCGCCGGCCGAACCGCTGTCTGAGTCTTCCTCTCCCGTCGTGCCACCGAAACCGCCTGACGAGCCGGTCAGCCCTGTCCCATCGGTCCCCGACTCGGGGCCCTTCGGCGTGCCAGCTGAGGCGTCACAGGCCCCGATGGCAGCACCAGTTCAGCCGATCGCCGCCGTGCCACCCGTTGCCCCCGTTATCGAATCAACGTCGCTGGGAGACCCACAGCAGCCAGTCACCCAGCCATTGTCGTCGCACGCTCCGCAGACCCAACCCGTAACCCCTGCTGCAGCCAACGACCCAGGGGCGACAGACGAAGACACGTCGAAGCGCGGACGGTTGATCCTGGTCGGCGTTTGCGTTCTGCTTCTGGCCATCCTGGGCACCGTTGCCCTGATCTTGAACGGCAACGACGATGGACTCGACGTTGCGAGCGGCAACCCCGACCCCTCGGAGGACAACGAATCGGAGGACAACGAATCGGCATCGGACACATCCGATGACGATCAACTCGCCCCGGCCAACGTGGGCGCTGCCCTCGCCGCTCCAGCCGATGGCATGGTCGAGGTGCCGGCCGGCTCCTATCCCCTCGGTCTCGAACAACCCGAGTCGAACACGTCCGAGTCGTTTTCTCAGACCGTCGAGCTCAACCGGTTCTACCTCGACGAACTCGAGGTGACGAACGCCGACTACAAGGCCTTCGTCGACCAAACCGGCGCTCTCCCGCCCGCTGGCTGGCGGGGTGGGACGTATCCCGAAGCAGAAGCCGATCACCCCGTTGAGGGGGTCTCCTACGAATGGGCAACTGCGTTCTGCCTTGCATCGCAGAAACGACTGCCGACCGAAGCCGAGTGGGAGGCCGCGGCCCGAGGGTCGGAAGGCAGAGTGTGGCCGTGGGGCGACGACCCCGGTCAGGTCGAAATTCCATCCTCCGACACCTACCCGTCGGGGTCGATTGCTGGCAACATCAGTCCCTTCGGCGCCTACGACATGACAGGCAACGCTTGGGAGTGGGTAGCAGACAGCTACGACCAGCGAGTGTCCGACGATTTACGGGTACTCCGAGGCGGCCAGAACGGTTTTCTGCGCGAGACCGTCACCCGTCTCCCTGTCGACCCGTTGCGTTCGAGCGCCCTAAAAATCGCCGGGTTCAGATGCGCGGCCGACGGCATCGACCCGTCGGCAACAGCGGGAACGTTTGTCGACTACACCGCCCCTCAACGGTCGAACGAACCCGTCGTTGAGCCGCTGGCCGAGGGGGTGCAGGTCTACGACGACTTCAGCGATGCCACCTCGGGCTGGACCGAATTCGCCATCGACGGCGACTTCCGATTCGGTTACCACCCGAACGAGTACTTCCATCTCGAGACTCGGGCTCCGTTCCGCGAAGCTCTGGCCCTCAGCCCCTGGCGGTCGAACCCGTCCCAGGGCTTTGACCTCCGAACCACGGTGTTCACCGAAACCAATCTCACCGTCGACGAGGGAACCTACGCCTACGGGCTGGCCCTCAAGTTCGACGAGACGGGAAGAGGCCTCATTTTCATTGTCGACGAGCGATCGTCGCAGTGGCTCATCTGTTCTCGGGAGCCCTCGGGTGAGGGCCCCTTCGCTGATGCCGGTGTCGGATACGAACTGATCGAGCAGTCCAGTCGGTCTATTCCGGCCAGGGTCACGCTGGGAGTAGTCGATCTGGGCAACGACGAGTACCAGTTCAAGATCGATGGCGCCGTGGTGCACACCCGCACCATCCCTGACTTTGACGGCACAGCAACGGGGCTGATCCTGCTCAGCTATGCCGGCTCGGACAAGGCCCACATCCACTTCGATGATTTCCAAGTCAACGAGATCGGCTGAACCATGAGTTACGCCCTCGGACTAGATTTCGGCACGACCTTCACCGCGGCCGCCATTCATCGCAACGGCGTCGTCCAAGTAGCAACCCTCGGCAACCGGGCCGGCGCTGTACCGGCTGCAGTATTCGTTCGACCCGAAGGGTCATTGCTGCATGGTGAAGATGCCTTCATGCGTGGCGCTTCTGAACCACTGCGGTTGGTTCGGAATCTGAAGCGACGACTCGGCGACACGTCGACCATCGAAGTCGCCGGGGATTCCTTCGACCCAGCTGTGCTCGTCGCCGACCACCTGTCGTGGGCTGTGCAGCAGGTCGCCGAGCAGGAGGGTGGACCGGCCGAACGATTCGTGATGACCCATCCGGCCAGTTGGCGCTCGAGCCGCCTAGACGAGCTCCGTCGAGCCATCTCCCTCGCTGGTCTGGAACCGATCCTCTTCGCCGAGCCCCACGCCGCCGCCACCTTTCACGCCGAGTCGTACCCGCTTGCCGTCGGCGACCTCATCGCTGCCTACGACCTGGGCGGCGGCACCTTCGATGCCGCGGTGTTGCAGCGAACACGCAGTGGTTTCGAACTGGCTGGCGAGCCCGAGGGCGAGGAACACCTCGGCGGGATCGACTTTGATGAAGTCGTCTTTCACCTCGTTCGTTCGAGACTGGGTAGCACCTGGACTGCGGCCGAGGACAAAGGAGGCGAATCGTTCGAGGTGGCGGCAGCCGCGCTGCGTCGCGAGTGCGTCTCGGCCAAAGAGAGCTTGTCGGTCGAAACCTCGGTTGACATTCCCGTGATGCTGCCGGGCGGAGTAATGCAGCCGGTCACGGTTACCCGAACCGACCTCGAACACTTGATCCGGCCCGCAGTGGACGAATCGATCGGGTCGTTCCGACGAGCGGTAGCCGGCGCCGGTGTCACCGAAGCCGACCTTTCCGCGGTGCTACTTGTCGGTGGCTCATGTCGGCTTCCCATTGTTCGAGATTCGCTGGCCGCCGCGGTTGGCGACAGTGTGGCGCTGTTGGACGCCGATCCAAAGCACGCGGTGGCTCGAGGAGCCGCGCTCCTAGCGGGCGACGGCGAGCCAATGGCGAATCCTCAGGTTTCGGAAGCCGCAGTGCCGCTCGAACCCGTGGTTCCCACGGTCGCTCCCGAGCCCGCACCACTGGCGGCACCGACCCCTCAGCCCGAACCGGCACCTGCGGCCGCCAGCCAGTACCAGCCAGCCACAGCTGAGGTGCCGCTGGCCGACGAAGACCGGCGGGGAATCAGCCCCATGCTGCTCGTCGCCCTGGCCGCCGGACTCGTGCTTCTTGCCCTCCCCCTCGCCTGGTTCTTCACTCGGGACAACGGCTCCACCGACCTAGACAACCAGGCCTCGCCGGCACCGAACGGCAGCGGCTCCGACCAAGCCTCCCAGACCGGTACCTCGCTCGCCGCCAGTACCGGTGGGGCCTCAGGCCAGGACATGGTGGCCATTCCCGCTGGGGACTACACCGTCGGCACCGATGAGCCGAGCAGCGAAAGTGTCGCTGCCTTCACCGTCACCGTTGACGACTTCCACCTCGATGCTTTTGAGGTCACCCACGAGCAGTACCTGGCCTTTGTTCAGCAAATCGGAGCACCTCCGCCACTCAGCTGGGACCGAGGTCAGCCTCCTGCCGAGCAGAGCGACCACCCGGTAACGGGCGTCGACTTCGTCTGGGCCGAGGCGTACTGCCTAGCCCTCGGAAAACGTCTACCAACCGATGCCGAGTGGGAGGTGGGAGCCAGAGGCTCGACCGGTGCGCTCTATCCGACCGGTGAGACCGACGACGGGCTCGATCTCGACCAGGGTGGCAGCCGTCCCGCTGGTTCGACCGCCGCCAACCGCAGCGACTTTGGTGTTCACGATGCCGTCGGCGGCGTGTGGGAATGGGTACGCGAGCCGTACGCACCGATCGATGCGGGCACGCAAGTCCGACGGGGAGGCCAGTACGGGCGGGTCCGAGACGGGGCCGCCATGCGTCAGGCGGTCGATCCGGCCGGTCAGGCCACCATTATCGAGACTGGCTTCCGCTGCGCAGCTGATGTCATCGATCCCGACCGTGAACCGTTGCTCTTCAGTATCGACCATGACCTTCCGGAGCAGCAGGCCAGCGGCGGTGCGGGACCGGCTGATGCTGGCGCCGGAGACGGTCTGCTTGTCGACGACAGCTTCGACAACACAGGTTCAGGGTTCGCCGACATCGATGAAGGCGACTGGCGCATCGGCTATCACGCTCCCAGCTGGTATCACCTGGAAGCAGCCGGGCCGAACACCCAGGTCGTCTCCCTCGGCGGCTACAACCTGGCCGACGGCGAGGTCGAACTGACCGTCTACATCGACAAGACCGAGACAAGCGACGGTCAGTACCGGTATGGCCTCATTTTCCGATCCGGTGGAGCCATCAAGCCGGCTCCCGTTGGCTTCGTCGGTCCGCCTCGACCCGAGGTGTACTACGCCTTCGTCATCAACCCGCGTGCCGGTGTCTGGGAGCTTCTTCACGAGGATGAGTTGCCGCAACGAGTCCAGGCCAGTGGACCGCTTCCCCCTGTCGCCGCCACCGACCCCGACAATCCCGATGTCTTGAAGGTTTCGATGCAGGGCGCTGCAGTGACCTTCTGGGTGAATGGCGAAGAGCTACAGACATTCGACACCCAAGGTTTCCATGTCGAGGCAGGCAACCTCGGTCTCTACGCCGAAACGTTCGACGAGACCTTCGTTCACGTCCACTTCGATCGGCTCACGATCAACCAGTAGACCTGACGCATCCCCTGCGGCGAAGGCTAATAGCCGATCGTGATCAGCTCGCGCTCGCTCTTCTCCGTCGGTTTATCTTCGAGCGGGATGAGATCGTTCTTGCCTCGTTCCAGAAGAAACAACGCCCAGGCCGCCGCAGTGGCCAACGCCACCAGCA
This sequence comes from uncultured Acidimicrobiales bacterium, assembly GCA_937930655.1. Lineage (GTDB taxonomy): Bacteria > Actinomycetota > Acidimicrobiia > Acidimicrobiales > SZUA-35 > JAHECQ01. Next base: position 6,774 of record CALHBU010000204.1, read on the forward strand.
GGTAAATGCGAGGAAAGGCAAAGACTCCGGCCACCAGGGTGGAGGTGATGTCGGGTGCGTCGAAGAGACGCTCGGCCATCCAACCAAGGCTGACCAGGACGAGCGCAAGCGAACCGACGATGAAGATGGGTTGGTAGTACTTGGTCCGTCGCAACAGGAACAGAGCGGGGAAGGACAGCAGTACCACGATGGTCTGGCCGATCTCGATACCGACGTTGCGACCGAGCAGCGACACCAGCTGGGTGGTGCGACTCACATCGAGCCCGCTGACGAGGCCAGCAAATCCCATGCCATGGAACAGTCCGAACACGAACGAGATGAGCCACTCCCTGTTTCGGGCCACTGGCCGGAGATTGTGGAGGGCGGCGGCGGCAATGGACAGGGCGATGATGGTCTCGGTCAGCCGCGGGCTGGGCAACGGAAGCACGTCGAGACCGGCCAGGGTGAAGGTAATGGTGTGAGCAACGGTGAACATGGTGACGACCTTCAGCACCCGCCAGAGCGCTGCTCCGAAACTGGGGGCCGGTTTCCACCCGGACGAAAAGACGAGGACCGACGGCAACAGCAGGACCAGGACGAAGAGAATGTGGTCGGGACCGGTCTTGATGTGGTCGAGGCCTAGAGCGATGCTGGCGGTGAAGTTCTTGACCCAGGACGTGTCGCCGAGGTCGACGGTCTGTGTACGGCTCTCGGGGGCAAACCGGAGAAGGGATTCTTCAGGGTTCTCAATGACCCCGCCCTCCCAGTCGTTTCCGATGAGCAGCAGCGCATCGCGTTCGACCGATGGTTCGTCAAAGAACGGGTCGAAGGTAACGCTGAATTCCCGAGGCACCACCGATGTGCCGGTGTCGACGTCGAAGTTGACGACGGCGTAGCCAAAGTCGGGATCGTCGGCGACCTCGGCCTCCAAACGCTCGACTCCGGTCATAGTGATGGCCCACGACGAGGCATCGGCCGGATCGGCACTACCCAGAACCAGATGCTCGGCGACGTAGTCCGACAGGAAGTCCAGATTCGACTCCAGCTCGACCAGAATCTCGTCGGGATCGCCGTCGAGACCGAGGCCAAGGAACGACCGGAGGTCGGAGAATGGCATCTCGACTCGACCGGCCAGCGACGTCTCGGTGATGTCCAGGTACAGGTACGACTGGTCGCCGGTATGAGCGCTTGCCGGCTGCACTCCGAGCGCCAGCGTAAGCATGACAAGCACGCCCAAGAAAAACCGCCCGACCCTCCGGCCAGTGCCGCCTTTTCCAAAAGTTCCGGTGGTTTGATTCATCCGCTCCCGCTGTCCCTGTTCAGCTTTCGCAATCTCTACTCGTCACTTCGCCGGAGCGGTCGATCAAGATGCAGTAACCCGGCCACAATGTTGCGGGTTACATCGACTGTTCCTGAATAGGCAAGCCCGCCCACCGCATCGCCGAGCTCAACTCCGAGGCCGGTTTCGGCCAGGTAGCCCGAGGCGCCGAACACACGAATGGAGTCCACTGCGGAGGCCACGGCCATCTCGGCTGCCTGCAACTTGGCCAAACCGGCAGGCAGGGCGATGTTGTCGCCCCGATCGTGAACCGCAGCTGCCTTGTAGGCCAGGAGACGAGCCGCTTCGTGACGGAGTTTCATGTCGACAATCCGGTGCGAAACAGCCTGGTGGGAGCCGATGTTGGTGCCGCCCTGCTGGCGGCTGCGGGCCCGTTCAACGGTGCGGTCGAGCACTCGTTCCATCGCTCCGAGCTGGGCGGCGTAGAGAAAAACCCGCTCGGCCTCGACGGCTCGGCCAAAGATGGCTGCCCCCGCCCCCGCCTTTCCGAGCAACGCATCGGCCGGCACTCGGCAATCTTCCAGAATGAGTTCGCCGAAGGGGCAACTGGCGAGTCCCACTTTCTCTCTGGCCGGACCCCGCCCAAACCCGTCAGCGTTGGCATCGACCAGAAAGGCGGAGAGGCCCCATGCTCCCAGTGACCGGTCAGAGGTGGCGAAGACAATGGCCACATCGCACAACGGGCCAAGGGTGACCCAGGATTTCACCCCGTTGAGAACCCACGATCCATCGGCCTGTTCTTCTGCTGTGGTGGCCACCGCCGAGGTATCCGAGCCGGCGTCAGGTTCGGACATAGCGAACGATCCGAACAGCTCGCCAGCCGTCAGCCCGCCCTGCCAACGGTTCCGTTGCTGGGCCGAAGCGACCGAATCGAAGGCCCGCTGCATGGCAAACACCTGGGAGGCCAACGCGAAGGCCAGGCCATTGTCGGCCGCCCCAAGACCAATGCCCTCAAACGTCAGCATGGCTTCAACCGCAGAGGTGGGCTGGCCCAAGGTCAGCGACTGCACTCCGGCCTCGGCTGCCTTTTGCCAGACGTCACGGTCAACCGTCCACCCGGCCGGCTTCCCGGACAAGATCTCAGCAGCCCAGGAAGCAGCCTCCTGCTTGCGGGGGTGCCCGAGATCGAGGGCGGCCTCTTCGAACATGCCCCCAGCTGTAGCACCTGAAAAACCGGCGCGATAGGTCGTGGGCACTTGTGCCCCTGGGTCGAGAATTGGCCCGTCGGTACCCTCTGACCCATCGCCGAAACGCCGCCGCCGACCTTCGCCGCGCCCTCCGTGGCGCTTCTGACCGACACCCTGCAACGGGCCGCTGAGTACGACAACGGCTCCGGTCTGGTCGACCTCGACGGGAGCCTCCAACCGTGGGGACAGGTGGCACAGGCGGCCCGAGGGGCGGCCTCGATCCTTATCGCAAGTGGCGTTGAGCCCGGCGACCGAGTGGCCATCCTTCAACCCAAATCGGCGGCTTCGTTCATCGCCCTGCATGGTGCGTTGTTGGCCGGAGCCATCGTGGTGCCGCTCGATCCCGTCGGGGCGCCAGCCACAGTGGCCGGTGTGATCGAACAGTGCGACCCGGCGGTCGTCATCGGCTCGGCCACCACCATTGCTCGCCTGGCCCTGGATCCCCTTCAGAAGATCGACTGTCCCTTGGTGATCGTCGACGAGACCACGCCTCTGACCGAGGCCGGACTACCCGACCGTCGGATCATCGAATGGAACCACCCACTGACCGGTTCGAGGGCCGCTGGTTCCAGCCAGTCGTTTCCATCGCTTCGGCCCGATGATCCGGCCTATCTCATTTTCACCAGTGGTTCTACCGGAGTCCCGAAGGGAATCGTTCACACCCACCAGAGTGGTCTGGCCTATGCCATCACCGCCGCTCAACGTCACCGGCTGACACCGACGAGTCGGGTCGCCGGTATCCCTCCGCTTCACTTCGATATGTCCACACTCGAGTTGTACTCGACACCACTGGCCGGGGCGACCGCGGTGTCGGTCGGCGAACCGGAACAACGGTTCCCGGCCAGCCTGAGTCAGCGACTCGAGAACGAACAGGTGACCCACCTCTATGCCGTCCCGTTCCTTTTGCGTCAGCTCCAGGAACGGGGCGCGCTGTCCGAGCGTGACCTGACCGCCATCGAACACATCGGCTACGCAGGGGAGCCGTACGCTCCCGGCGCCCTCGCTGATCTCATGAATGCTCTGCCTCACGCCAGGGTCACCAACTTCTACGGCCCAGCCGAAACCAATGTGGTCACCAGCTATGACCTACCCGGGCCGCCCACCGACGACGAGGAGATTCCGATCGGCTCGCTATGGCCGGACTGCACCTACAAGTTGGTGGACGACGAGCTTTATGTTTCAGCACCAACCTGTATGAGCGGCTACTGGCGGGAACCCGAGCTCACAGCCAAGAAACTCGAACCTCAACAAGACCGACCGCCGTGGTACGGCACCGGTGACCTGGTCGACCTCGACGACGACGGCAGGTTCACCTACCGGGGCCGTCGAGACAACCAGGTGAAGATCCGCGGCGTTCGGCTCGAACTGGAAGCAATCGAGCTGTTGCTCACCGACGCTCCGGGGGTCGAACACGCCGTCGTTGGTCCGATCACCGGGGCCGATGGTCAACCATCACTTGCCGCCGCCGTTGTCCTCGATCCATCGGAGTCACTGAACGAGCAGAAGATGCGCCGTTGGTGTGCAGGGCGAGTGCCGGCCGCCGCTGTGCCCAGCAGCTTTATTCAGTTCTCCGGCTTTCCCAGCACCTCAAGTGGGAAGATCGACCGGGTCGAGGTACGGGCCCAAATCAAATCGGCACCGCATCCAGAGACACCAGTAGAGACGAAACCCCACTAATGGACGAGAGCTTTGGCCATGACCTTCTGAAAATGATCAACGCCGAGATCTCACTCGATCCCTCAGTCGAGATTGTGGCCGACACCGATCTTCTCCTCACCGGTCTGGTCGACTCTCTTGGCGTCGTCGACATCGTCGCCTGGATCGAGGATCGAACTGACCTGATCATCGACCCCGGTGACATCGTCATCGAGAACTTCCAGACGGTCGAGCAGATGGTGCGTTTCGTCAAAATCTCCGTCGACGATTGAGGACGGTGGGCGAATGTCAGTCTCGCACTGCTTCGACGATGACACCGTTGTCGAGACGAACCAGCCGGGAACATGGGCCCAACGCAGCCTGGCGATGCGAGACCACCACCACGGTGCAGTCCTCGCCGAGAGCATCGATTGTCTGGTTGACGACTTCCTCGGCCGCGGTGTCCAGAGCGCTGGTCGGTTCGTCGAGAATCAGCAGGCTCGGCTGACCTACAAGGGCCCGAGCAATACAGATGCGCTGGCGCTGGCCTCCGGACAACGACCGGACACCACGCTCGCCGATCACCGTGTCGTAGCCATCAGACCAGCTGACGATGTCGTTGTGAATGCCAGCCGCGGCGGCAGCCCGGTGAATCTGCTGGTCGTCCAGACCTGGCCGGAAGAAAGCGATGTTGGCGCGAACGGTGGCGGTGAGCACCAGTGGTTCCTGGGGAACGGCCGCAACCTGGTCGGCCCACGATTCCTCGGTGTAGCTGGCGGGCGGTCGCCCGTTCACATCGAGCCGACCGGCAGTGGCCGGGGTCAGACCGAGAAGCAACGACAGCAGCGTGGACTTGCCGGAACCGGACGCACCGAGCAGACCAAGCTTCTCCCCCTGTCGAATGCTCAGGTTCGCGCCCCGCAACACCGCTTCCTCCGGTTCTACTGGGTCATCCCCCAGTTCGTCCCCGAGGAGGCTCTCGCGGTACGAGAAACCAAGGTCCGACAGCTCGATGGACTGCACATGAGCCAGTTCGACGCCGCCGCGCACCGAACGGTCGAAACCGTACTGCTCTACCCGCTTGTCGATCTCTTCCACGAAGGGCACGTACTCGGCCGCCGCCTGGGTGTAGCTGTTGACGACCTGGCTGGCCATGAGTGCCCTGACCAGCAACAGCACAACCGTGCTGGCCGAAGCGACGTCGTCCACTGCTCCGCCGCTGACGAGCGCGCCCAAGCCGACCAGCAGCATGGCCAGAACCAGCGAGCGGTACAGGTTCGGAGCGAACAGGGTTGTCAGCTTGGCCATGAAGATCTGGTGGGAGACCTGTTTTGCCTGGGCTTCGAGACTGTCGCCCATTGCTTGTCCGGCATCGAACATCCGTATCTCGGTGGATGCCGACGCAGCCTCGGCGGCATCGGCCGCGTACTGAAGACTCGAGTCGTTCTGGAGGCGCCCGAAGCGTCGTGCAACCCTTTGCAGCGGCACCATCAGCACACCGAGCACCAGCACCACGCCAACGATCACTGCGAAGGCCAAAGGGTCAACGACTGCGGCCGCGATGGCCAGCACCACGAACATGGCGGCGGCGGCAACAGCACCGGCCACGAAGTAGATCAGGAAACCGGCCCGGGGCACATGCGACATCAGCAGGTCGGGCAGTTCGCCGGCCCGTTCCGACTGTTGCCGACGGTGGGTCGAGCCCAGGTAGCCCCGCATCAAGGCATCCCGCATGCGATCCAGTGGCGACGTGCCCAGCTTGGCTATCGCCGTTGCTTCGAATGCTCGAAGCACCAGGGTGACGCCGATCAGAACAACCCCAATCCAGACCAGCCGCCAGGGCGGCACCGAACCAATGACGGCCACCTCAACGGTTTCCTGGGTTTGGCCCGAACTCAGTGCCGAAGCCAGCGGGCCGATGAAGGCCAACACCACGGCCTCCAGCAAACCGATGAGCAATCCGAGTACCGCCAGGACAGCGAACCGCCGGCGGTAGCGATGGGGAAGGAACGGCGCCAACAGACGAACGCTCCGCACCAGCGGGGAGTTGGTGATTCCGAAAGGCACCGGTCAGTCCCGTCCAGGAGCGGCAAGTACGCGGACGCCGGTGGTCACGAACTCATCGTCGGCACAGACGCCGATGGCTATCGGCCACTGAACTTCGTCCAAGACTGGCAACGAAGTCGCCGGTACCGCCCGGTAGCTATCGCCGCAAACCTCGACAGTCACGTCGGTGAAGCTGACCCAGCCGCCGGTCAGGGGATACTGCGCTTTGTAGAAAGCTTCTTTTGCACTGAAGCGGATGGTGGCCTCGAGCCCTTCGTCGGCTCCCGCCGCCAACATCTCGATTTCTTCTTCGGTGAACAGCTTTCGATACAACTCGGGACGCACGCGACCACGCTGCTCGACATCGATTCCAATGCCAGCACCTCCAAGATCGGAACGCCGAGCGACCACAGCCATCGCCTTCCCATCGGTATGTGCGATCGATCCTTCAATGTCGGTGGGCCATCGGGGAGAACGGTCGTCACTTCTCGGAACCCCGACCGCTTCCAAACCGAGGGCTTCGAGGCCGGCGTGAGCGCAGGCTCGTCCGGCGGCAAACTCGGCAATCCGACGATCGGAAGCGCCGGCAATGGCCGATCGTTCGTCGGGGAACAGCCACCCAAACTCACCCTCCGTGGTCGTCTGGTAGCCGATGACGGTCGGTTGACCCAGCACATCGAGGACGGCAGCAGCCTCCATCTCGATCACTCCGGGTCGGGCCATGCTCGTACTGTAAAGGGGGTGGCCGCCGGATGAAGAACGTTGCTGATCTTTACCCACTGACCCCGACCCAGGAGGGCATCCTCTATCACTCTCTGCGCGAGCCGCACCCGGAGCTCTATTTCGAACAGGTTCGATGCGATCTCATCGGCGTCTTCGACCTCCAGAAGTTCCAGACCGCATGGAACTCGGTGTTCGAGCGACACGGAGCCCTTCGCACCGCCTTCGTCTGGAGCGGTAGCAAGGAGCCTGTCCAGGTCGTTCGTCAGGCAGTGACACTTCCCTGGAACATCGTCGAAGGCCCGGTCGATACCGGCCCCCTTGACGAGCTGGCTCGAGAAAATCGCCGTCAGGGATTCGACCTCCAGCGGGCACCGGTCAGTCGGTTCACCATCGTGCGGCAACGCCCCGAGCAACAGCACTTCATCTGGGACTTTCATCACATCCTGCTCGATGGCTGGTCGGCCACCATGGTTTTCGACGAGGCCTTGGCCATCTACAACGGTCGGCCGCCAACAACCCAACCACAACCTTTCCGTTCGTACCTGGCCTGGAGCAAAGCCCAGGACAAGCCAGCGGCCGAGCAGTACTGGTCCCACCTTCTGGCCGAACATCCCGGTGCTCCCGAACTCGGAGTCGCCAGTCCCGATCCGGACGGCCGGTTCGTACTCGGTCGGCTGGAACGTTCCATCTCGGCAGCCAGAACCGAGGCACTCCGCACCGAGGCCTCGGCCCATCAGGTCACACTAAACACTCTTGTCCAAGGCGCCTGGGCCAACGCGCTGTCCCGTCTGGCCGACACCGACGACGTGACGTTCGGCGTCGTAACCTCGGGCCGACCAGCCGAACTCGAAGGAGTCGAGGACACCGTCGGCATGTTCCTCGCCGCGCTCCCCTTTCGAACCCAGCCCTTCCAAACACAGCCCTTCCAAACACAGCCCACTCTCAATCGAACTGCTTGGCTTCGGGAGCTGCAGACCCAGCAACTGGATCTCATCACCCACCAGCATCTCGGACTGAGCGAGGTCCAGCGACTGGCTGCTCTGCCGGCCGGTTCGGAATTGTTCGATTCGGTTCTTGTCTTCGAGAACTTCCCCCAAACACCGGAGCCCACGCCCGACGATCAACTGACCGTTGAGCGCAAGTCCGTGTTCGAGCAAACCCACTACGGGCTGACAGTGATGGTCAGACCGGAAGAGTGTCTTCACTTCTCGGTGCTCTATGACCGGTCTCGTTTCAGCGAGGCCGATGTCGAGGCCATGGTCGATTTGCTGTTGTTGGCACTGGAGCACCCCGAGCAGGAACTCACGGCCGACGACGAAGCCCTGCTGGCCGCGGTCAACGACACAGCCGCCCCCTTCGACAACGACACCACGCTTCATGACCTCCTGTTGGAGGTCGCCAAGAAGCATCCAGACCAGGCGGCTCTGATCGAGCACCGGTCGGGCCAAACCTGCACCTTCGGCAGCCTCGACCAACGGGCTGCGGCCATGGCTGGCCATCTCATCGACCAAGGTGTGGGCCCTGGCCAGGCGGTAGGTGTTGCCCTGCCCCGGACCATCGACCTGGTGGTCACCCTGTTGGCGGTGTGGAAAGCGGGGGCTGCGTACGCTCCCCTCGATCCCAGCCTCGACCGGTCCCGCCTGGCTGACTTGATCGACAGGGCCGACATTCAGGTGATTGTGCATGACGGAGGGATCGACACCCCCGACGGTGTCACGGTGGTGTCACCGAACAGCAGCGGACCTTCCCGCCACGTGACCGTTGACGCCATGAACGCGGCCTGCGTTTCGTTCACGTCCGGGTCGACCGGTGAGCCGAAGCCGGTCGAACTGAATCACCGGGGCATTGTCAATCGCTGTCAGTGGCAGCTCGATGCATACCCATTGGCCGCCGATGAGACCTGCGTCTCGAAAACCACGCTGAACTTCGTTGATCATCTGTGGGAGTTGTGGGGGCCACTCCTTGGCGGGGCGCCGGTGGTGCTCGTCGAGGATGAGGTGGTGAAGGACCCGCGAGCATTCGTGGCTTGTCTGGAGGATCACGGCATCAGACGACTGACCATGGTGCCATCTCTGCTCGATGCTCTTCTCGACTCCTTTCATGGCCACCAGACGGCGCTCGACACCATCACTCTTTCCGGCGAGACGCTGCCGACCAGGTTGGTCAAACGGGTGCGAGACACGCTGCCCGGAGTCGAGCTTCTGAACTTCTACGGCATGTCGGAAGGCACCGCTGACGCCACCCACTATCGGCTGACCGGTGACAGCCCGGAGCCGGACGGACCCACCGTTCCCATCGGCCGCCCCATTGCCAACACCACCGTTGAGGTACTCGATCATCACGGTCGTCCCAGTCCGGTCGGGGTCGAAGGAGAGATCTACATCGGCGGTGTGGCGTTAGCCAACGGCTATCGCGGGCAACCGACGGCAACCGCCGAACGATTCATCGCTGCCACCGATGGCCAACGTCTCTATCGCAGCGGCGATAGAGGCCGCTGGCGCCGAGACGGGACGCTGGAGTTCCTCGGTCGTGGCGACAGCCAGGTGAAAATCAGGGGCATCCGCATCGAGCTCAGCGCAGTCGAGGCCGATCTTCAGCAGCACCCGGCCATCGCCGCAGCCGTTGTATCAGTCACCGGTTCAGCCCTTCGTCGCACGTTGGCAGCCCATGTTCTTCTCTCCGAAACCGACCGGCCAACGCTGTCGGAGCTACAGGCGTGGGCTCGTGCCCACCTGCCAGCGGCCACCGTGCCCAACACCTTCCACTTCCTCGATGAGCTGCCGGTTCTGCCCTCGGGAAAGGTGGACAGAGCTGCTGTAGCCCGCTCTGCTGACGCCGCGCCCCGGGAGCGCCGTCCCATCGCACATGAAGCCCTGTCCGATGAAGCCCTTGCGCTCATCGCCCTCTGGCAGGACGTACTCGACGTCGAGCAGCCAGTTTCCCTCGACGACGACTTTTTCGAGATCGGCGGTGACTCGCTCAGGGCAGTGAGGCTGTTTTCCCGGATCGACCGAACCTATGGCCGCGACCTGCCTCTGGCCGAGTTGTTCGAAGCCACCACCCCACGGGCCATGCTCGCACTGCTCCATCGGCCGGAGCCGACAACGAACACCGTCGACCCTCTTGTCGTACTCACCGGCCACCCAGAACGTTTCGATGCGCTGCGGAGGCGGCTGGACGGTCTGACCAGCCTCGAGGTCAAACATCCCGACCAGGGAGCCGCTGGAGGCTTTACCTCTCCGGTCCATCTGGCGGCCCACGGGACAGAAGCCCGGCAGGCGCTGGCGGTGTGTGTCGAGTTGCAATCGGCCGGTACCGAGGTCGCCACCCTCCTCCTGATCGATGGGGCGGTAACGGCTACCGACCTCACCGCGTCGGGGGCCAGTCCAGCCCGCATCGTCTTCTTCGAGCCCTCGGAGACCGACGACAGAGTGCCCATCATCGACGATCCAACCATCAGCGCTCGCCTCGACGATCGATCACGCTGGCAGCTGGATGGCTCTACCGATCGAATCGAAACCGTTCTTATTCCCGGGACGCCGGAAACGGCCCTGGACGAACCCAATGTCAGCTGGCTCAGCCACCTCATCAGCGAGCAGCTCGAACCAGTCGGGTCGGCCAAACATCTGGTGCCCATCGGAACCGCTACCGGGCCGACCCGACGCCTCTACGCCGTCCATGGCGAGTTCGGAAATGTCCTCGGCTATCGGGATCTGGCGGTAGCCCTCGGTGACGACTGGAGCGTGATCGGTGTCCAGGCCAGCGGTGTCCACGGTGTTCAGCCTTTGCACCGTTCCATCGAGGAGATGGCCACGGCCTACGTAACGGAGATTCTCGAACAACAGCCAGCTGGGCCGTACCTGATCGCCGGCTACTCATCAGGTGGCACCGTGGCCTACGAGATGGGCCGCCTCCTGCGGGCCGCCGGACACCAGGTCGAACCCATCCTCTGGTTCGATCACTACCGAGTGGAGTCCGCCGGGGAGACCGATTCCCGCTCCCGACAATTGGTACGTCTAGCAACCAGCAGACTCAAAGCGGTGGCCTCGGGTCGTGATGCGTTGCAGGCCGGACTCAAGCGGCGGGATCTTCAACGCAAGGCTAACGCCATGACGGTTGATCAGGAGTGGTGGTGGGCTATCACCGAAGTCGCCGCCGACCGGGCCGAGGCAGAGAATCTGCGCAGCATGCTGATCGGCAACAACATGCGAGAGGTTCGAAGCCGCTATCAGCACGACAATCTCGAGGGCCCGATTGTTCTCTACCAGGCGGAGCAGGTCGATGCCGGACGCGACGTCGATCGTGGCTGGGCTGACGACCAGATGGACCTGGAGCGGGTGCCGGTCCCAGGTACCCACACCACGCTGCTGCTTTCCCCCAACGTCGAGGCCATCGCCGCCGACCTGCGGCGGCGATTCTCAGCTGTCGAGATCGTCGAGTAGATCTCCGAGAGCGTCTAGCTCGTCGCCATCGAAGTCGACGAGATCCAGTGAGACCGAGCCAACACCAGCACCGAGGCGCTCCAGAATGGTGTGCGTTTCGGCCATCATTCGTTCGAGGTCGGCCGGGAGTATCTGATCCGGATGGTGATCCCAGCTGATCTGCAGGTGGCCATCGGCAACCGATGCCATGACGCCCAGCGCATGGAGCCGATGGTTTGTCGGATCGTTGCCACCACGTAGCGGACCGATTGTGGTGAAGATCGACGGGCCGGACATGGTGCCGGAGTCCTGGCGCCCGAGGTAGTTGATCAGAATCGGCAGCTGGGGTAGGGCTTCGGGTGGTTCGACCAACAGGGCATCGGCCGCATCGAGCGCGGCCAGCTCTTTCACCGTGTCGATTGGGTCCGCTCCCACTGCGACGACTCGATGGTTGTGGATCGTCAACCAGCCGACGGTCCGGGAGAGGTCGAGATCTTGGCCAATCGTCTCGTGCCGGCCATGACCCTCGATGGTGATGGTCGGCGCTGGTCGACCGGTCACTGTCTGGACCGCTGAGGCCACCGCGGTAACCAACGACGCCTCTAGGGACGGCCCGACCAGGAGGTCGGAGGTGAGTTGGCGGCTGATGGTCTGCACGCGGCTACAAGTCTCCGACTCTGGCAGATCCCGACGGAGCTCCCACACCGGGGACGGGCCGGCGGGAACCGGCTGGTCACTCCGCTTCCGCTCCAGCTGCTCGAGGGCCGCCGCCCACTGTCGGACCGATGTGGTCTTGGGAGTGAACACCGGTGCGTCACCCCTCACCAGTTGTCGATACCCATCGTCCCAATCCTCGAGCAGCGGGGTCCACGACACCGCGTCGACGACCAGATGGTGCACGGCCACGAAGACCTCACTGGGTTGATCGTCATGGGCTGGGAAAACCCGCATCACCATGGTGGGGCCAGCGACCGGGTCGAGACGAGACTCGGCAACCATTGCCTCGCTCCGACGAGCCGGACCGTCAAGGTGTTGATGGACCTCGCCATCGACCGAGTTGCCAGCCACCAGATCCAGGCCGTCGGAGGCAAGTCGGGTGCGGAGCATGTCGTGTTGGGTCGGCAGCAGCTCACCAGCGGCAAGCAACAGTTGAGGATCGACGGTGTCGGCCAGGCCGAGCCATCTCGATTGAGCAAAGTGTCGAGGGTTGGCGACCCGCTGTTCAACAAACCATCGAGGTAGGCCGAGAAGGGGCATCGTGCCCTCCAGCACTCCCTGTTCGGCACTTCCTGAGCCAACGGGCACGGCCCGGGGTGCCAGTTCGGCGATCGTCGGATGGTCGAAGACGTCACGGGTTGAGACCGACCAGCCACGTCGCCGCAATCGCGACACGATCTGGATGCTCATGATCGAGTCGCCCCCAAGAGCAAAGAAGTCATCGGTTCGACCAACCGTGTCGACGCCGAGCACCTCGCTCCACACAAGGGCCAAGCGCCGTTCCAGATCACCGACTGCCTCCGCTGTCCCGGGAGCGTTACCGCCGGTTGCCGGAGTGCGGGGATCGGGCAGTGCTGCCCGGTCAACCTTGCCGTTCGGCGACAGCGGCAGTTCGTCAAGCACCACGATGTGGGTCGGCACCATTACGTGTGGCAGCCAGCTCCTCAGGTGCTCGAGGACTGCAGGTGCCTCAACTCTCTCATCGGCCACCAGCCACAGCGCCAGTTGGTTGCTTCCGCTCCGACCAACCACCGCGTCGGCCACTGCCTCTCGAACGCCATGCATCGAGAGAGCCGAGGCTTCGATCTCGCCGGTTTCGATGCGATGGCCCCGGATCTTTACCTGATTGTCGATTCGACCAAGGAACGCCAGGTTGCCGTCGTCCTGCCAGCGGACGAGGTCGCCGGTTCGGTAGAAAACCGAACCGTCTCCGTCGGGAAGGGTGACGAACGATTCAGCAGTTAGATCGGCCCTGTCGAGATAGCCGGCGGCCACCCCCGCGCCGCCCAGAACCAGCTCACCGGCTTGTCCTCGGGGTACCGGCCGCAGACCATCGTCCAGTACATGTCCAACGACATTGGGGATCGGGCGTCCGATGGGCACCGCCAAATCCTCGGATCGGCCCACCCGGTAGGCATGGCTCCATACCGTGCCCTCAGTTGGCCCGTACTCGTTCCAGAGCTGGGCCGACGGAACCACGGCGTCGTGCAGTTCGGCCAACGACGGAGGACACGCTTCGCCGGCCACGATGGCCGTGGTCAGGCTGGTCAACTTGTCCGGGTGCTCGTCCAGAAGTAGTCGGTACAGCGATGGAAGAGCCAGCAGATGGGTCACTGAGTGCTGTTCAATCACCTCGGTGAGGTGCAGCGTGTCGCTGTGACGATCGGCGTCGGGAAGCACGATGGTGCCGCCGCTGAACAGAGACCAGAACAGACCCACCATCGAACTGTCGAAAGCGAATGACGACAGCAAAAGGAACCGCTCGACCTGGTGTGGATATACCTGACTGCGGACCGCCGTTGATTCGATGATGTTCCGATGTCGAACGACGACTCCCTTGGGCCGTCCGGTAGAGCCCGAGGTGAAGATCAGATAGGCCGGGCGGTCACGATCGGCGGCAATCTGGGGCCGGCCGGGGTCGGGCTGGTCTACCAAGCGCGGGCCGAGTCGGCCGTCGATCAGTCGATGACCGAGCCCGGCCTCGTCAGCGATGAGTCGCCTTCGCTGCTCGGGATAGTCGGGGTCGATCGGTACATAGGCGGCACCAGCCTTAAGCACGGCCAATATGGCCACCACCGCATCTGCTGTTCGGGTCGCCAAAATACCGACCCTGTCCCCAGGAGCTACGCCGTCGGCCACGAGGTCAGCCGCCACCAGATTGGCTCGCCGTTCCAGCTCGCCGTAGCTGAGGACAGCACCGCCCTGAACACCTCCACTCTGGACGACCGCCGGATGGTCAGGCTGGGAAGCGGCGAATTCTTCGAAGGGGGCCTGTACCGAGACGTAGTCCGACGGGGCGACGGACGGACCGGCCGCCAACCGGGTCAACTCCTCGGCGGCTCGTGGGTCGACGAGTTGGAGGGGGCTGTCCGGAGCGTTGATGGCAAGGACAAGATTCTGTTCGAAGCAGCCGAGCAGCTCGGCGGCAGCATCCGGCCCTATGAGTCGCCCGCTGTACTCGAGACCCAGCGTGATGGATGTTCCGCGCCCTTGCACGAAGAAGGTGGCCCCGGTAACCGCCGAGCCCGAAGCCAGCACCTCATGGTTGGCCTGCAGTCCTCCAAGTTTTGCCGGCGCAAGCTCTTCGAAGGCCAGCATGACGTCAACGTTGGGTTCGGCCAGACCTTTGCTCCGGCGTTCGGCCGTCAACCGGCCAAAGGGGTAGGTCCGGTGAGGCAATGCCGCCGCCACGACATCGGCCGAGCGGGAGGAGAGTTGGCGGAACGTGTCCCCCTCAGCCGCTTCGAGCACCAGCGGCAGGGTGTTGAGGTAGTAGCCAACAAGGCCATCGGCGGCAGGGTGATCCTTGGTCGAGGCGGTGATGGCAACACCCAATTGGTCACTGCTGGCAAAGGGTCGGATGGTGGCCGCCAGCGCGCCAAGGGCGGTGGCGAAGGGCGTCGTGACCGATGCCGCCCGCAGTTCATCGAGGGTGAACGATGCTGCGCGCTGGACATAGCCGTCCTCGCCACCTTCGAGGGACCCGTCGAAGTGCACACGGCTGGTTGGTCGAGCGATATCGGGGTGGGCCCAGAAGTCAGCGGCTGCGGTTGGTTCAGACCAACGCTCTTCTTGCCATGCGGTGTGGTCGCCGTAGGAAACCGGCAGGTCGGCCAGGGATCCCCCGGCGTAGAGGGTGTCGATGTCTGTCCACAGATCGTCGAACGTGCCGGCATCGATGGAGAGATGGTGCAAGACCAGCGCCAGTCCCGTGGTGCCGTCCTCCAGCGGCTGTATGAGACAACGGACGAGCGGCCCGCTCTCGACATCGAACGGGAGCCGGTGGAGCCTTATCGAAGCCCGCTCGAAGTCAGCCCACGCTGCCGGGTTGGCGGCAACGGTCACCGCAAGAGCCTCGCGGGCACTCAGCCGACGGCGATCCTCGCCGTACGTCCAATGAAGAGGGCCGTGGCGTTCAACCACCGCGGCCAGGGCTGCTCTGAACCGGTCGGCGTCGACCGAGCCATCGATGCGGTAGCGACGGGCCACGTTGTATCGAGGATTTTCCGGTTGGGCCAGATGTTCGAAGAGCAGCGCCCGTTCGCCACTCGACAGTGCTGGCGGGCCGTCGTGTCGTTGGGGACCAGCGACGTCGTCATCTCCGGCCTCGTCGATGGCCGCGGCCAGTAACCGGGGTGTTGGGGCGGTGAACGCCAGCTCCTCCCGCACCGTCAGGCCCAGACGGGTACTCAAACCCACCACCATCTTCAAGGCGGCAAGCGAGTCTCCACCAAGCGCAAAGAAGTCGTCGTCGACTCCAATCGGTTCGATACCGAGCTGGGTCTCCCACTCCTGCACCACGGCCGACTCGGTAGCGGTCTGAGCCGAGACAAAGAGCGATGGACCCGCCCGGTGAACCCGTTCTGGTGCCGGCAGACGAGCGGTGTCGACCTTGCCGTTAGCGGAGAGTGGAACGTCGGGGACGGCGACAAACGCAGTGGGAACAGCGTGAGTCGGAAGCCGTTCGGCCAGGAAGGTGCGCAGCCGATTGGCGTCGACGTCGTCGGACGACTCGAACCAGGCGGTTAGAACCTGCCTGGCCCGTGGTTTGTAGCCGATGATGTCGAGCATCTCCCCGACCTCGACCTCGTCCAGCTGGTCATCCAGCTCTTCCAGCGCCTCGTGTCTGGTTTTATGGCCCAGCCGAACATCCCAGGCGTAAGGCTCTGCGTAGTTGTGGAATCCTTGCTCGGCCAGGTGGGTGTAGATGCCGGCCGCATTGACCAGACAGTTGGTAGACCGACCGGTGTCACTGGGTCGGACCCAGGGCGCCCGGTTCTCCAGAAAGTCCAGCATTTCCGCCAGCTCGACATCGACGTACCGGTAGAAGTCGACGTAGGAAACGCGGTCGAAGATGTCACCACCATCGTCGTCAACCTCGAACACGCTGGTATCGAGCAGGCGGTTGGGGCCATCGTCGAGTCGGTGGTAGACCCGCCTGGCCTGCAAGGTGGCTTCGTCGATGGCGTCGGGGTCGAAGCGACCCTCGGCGAATTGTTCAGGGATCAGACGGGTCTCGAACAGCTGGCCCCGAGACAAGCCGGTAACGATGAGTGGCGCTCCCTCAGCGGCTGCTCGCTCGGTGGCCAGGGTGTAGATGGTCTTGTAGCAGCCGTGGCAGACATTGGAATGCCGGTCCATGCTGTCCCGGAAGATGTCGTTCATGACATCGCTGGTCATGATCTCGAAGTCGATTCCGAGGTCGGCGACCGAGCGCCGAACGTTGGCCAGCGCCCCCTCCGAAACGAACCCGTTGTCCAGCGTCAGACAAAGCACATCGAAGCCCAGGTCGACCAGCTGATAGAGGGCGTAGGTCGAGTCCTTGCCCCCGCTGAGCAGATGCACCGCGTCGTAGCGTCCGGTTCGAGCCGCCCGCGCCTTCTTCCTCAGCTCGATGAGATCATCGGTAGTGCGGAACCATGCCTCGGCCTGCCCCTTGATTGCCTCATAGGAATGACAGTGGTTGCAGACGCCGTCATTGTCGAACCGGGCACCGGGCACATTGTCGGGAAGACCGCACCGCACACAATGCTGGGCCGGGGCCACACGGGCCGGCTCCCACATCCGAACAACCGCTCGGCCAACCGAGGGATGTTCGAGAAGAGCGTGCTCGACCTCGGTCGGATCCAACCGGATACCACCCACCTTCAGCTGCTCATCGACCCTTCCCTGATAGACCAGCGTGTCGTCATCTAGCAGCCGGGCCAGATCACCCGAGCGGTAGAAGCGGGTGCCGTCCAGTTCAACGAACGCCTCGTCTCCCACCCCGCCCAGATAGCCGGCCGTCAGACCGCGGCAGGCAATGTGAAGCTCTCCCGATGCACCAACCGGGACCGGTTGATCATGCCCGTCCAGCAACCGCAGTTCGACTCCTGGCGCCGGTCGACCTATCGGGACGTCGACCCCGAGGTCGGTCGGCGACCACTGGTGGATCATGCAGCCCACGA
>CALHBU010000205.1 GCA_937930655.1 uncultured Acidimicrobiales bacterium
GCCACAAAGCGTGCAGTGGCGTCAGCGTCGGTGATCTCGCCGTACCACTCGTCGTACACATCAGCGAAGCCGTCGCCGTAGGTAGCCGGCCCGAAGGAGTCCATGAGGCGCCATGACTACCACGGAGGGCCGTGACTATCACACTGAGCACCGAGGTCAGCCGCGACAATGACGTGATGAACCGGGGTGGCTCTTCCACCGCGATGCGCCCGGCCGCCATCGCTGATCGCCCCCTACCGGTCATCGATCTGATCGACGGCGCCTTTGCCGCCCTGCGTCAGCGCCCCCGCACCCTCATCACGGTGGTGGCCGGTCTGGTGGTTCCCATCGCCATCGCCGAGGGCTACCTCACTCGCAACGCGCTCGGTGGAGCAACACTGCAACAGATGATCAACGACCCGACGGTGGCCAACGAGGTCTCGACCCAGTCGCCATTCGGCAGCGAAGCGCTCATCACCTATCTCCTCGACTGGTTGTTGATGGCGGTAGCCGGTGTGCCCGTCTCCCGGGTGGTGGCCGGTTGGGTCACTGGTCAGGATGTGTCTGCCCGCCAGGCCTTGGCGTTCACGGCCCGGCGGTGGTGGGTGATTCTGGCTGCGTTCCTCCTCAACCACCTGGCCCAATCGATCGGTTTCGCCCTGTTCATCGTGCCCGGTGCCATTGCTGTCGTGCTGTTTTCGTTGACCTCTCCGGTCATTGCGGTCGAAGAACTCGGCCCGATCGCCGCTCTGAAACGATCGGCGGAGCTGGCCAAGCGCCGCAAATCCACGGTGGTTGGCGGGATTGCCATGACGGCCGCTGTTGCCTACGGCGTGTCCAATGCAGTGAGCCTCCTGCCAACGATGGTGGCCCTGGTGTTCGGGCCCGACAAGACCTGGCCGTTGGTCTCGGCGGCGTCACTTATGACCTCGATCATCCTGGTGCCTTTCACCTCGGCCGCCATGTGCCTGGTGTACCTCGACATCCGGTTTCGTACCGAGGGACTCGACTTGGAGCTTCGGAGCTGGTCGGTCCTGAAGACACCTGGTGACCGTTGAAGGCCAGGGGTGACTGCAGTGGCTGAACCAGCCGACATCAGGGAGTCGGCCGACGACATTCTGGCCCGGCCGGAATATCAACCGGAGCCGCCATCGCTGCTCGATCGAGCGTGGACCTGGATCAATGAACAGTTCGCAGAACTGCTGGGCTCCCTTTTCGGGACAGGCGGCAGCTATCTGGTGGGTTGGATCCTGCTGGCGGTGCTGGCTGGCCTTCTGGGGTGGTTCTTGGTGCGGGTTATGCCCCGGAATCGGCTCGGGCGAAACGTTGCAGAGCCGGTGGTCGAGACCGACGTTCGGGCTACTGCCAGCCGAGACGATTGGTTGGCCCAAGCCGACGCAGCTGAAGCGGCAGGCGACTGGCGAGAGGCGGTGCGAGCTCGATATCGGGCCATGATCGCCGGATTGATCGACCGCCAGGAAGTTGCTGATTTCGACGGTGCCACCAGCGGTGAATATCGAGCTTCGTTCGAACCCGGGCCACCTCGTTCCGACTCCCTCGATCAGGCGACTGAAACGTTCGAGCAGATCTGGTACGGCGGTTCGCCAGCGCAAGCCGATGACTCGAGTCGATTGGAAGAGCTGGCTAGCCGCACGCTCGGGGGCAACTAGTGCGGGGTCGATCGGGATGGCTGTTCTGGCTCGGGCTCGCCGTGGTGCTGGTGGCCATCGGCTGGTTCGGTGGCCGTCAGCGGGTTGATGGTCCGCCCCTCGACCCGTCATCGACCGGGCCGCTCGGAACGAGAGCTCTAACAGAACTGGTTGAGGAGTACGGCGGTTCGGTTCGTCGCGGTTCTCCCACCGCAGATACCGAGGTAGCTCTGGTGCTGGTTGACCGGCTGGGGGACGGAGAGCGGAGCGAACTGCAACAGTGGGTTCGCAGTGGTGGGCGGTTGGTGGTGGCCGACCCCAGCTCGCCGCTCTCGCCGGGCCTAAGCGACTTGGTTTCCAACCGAGCGCTTGACCAGGGACGATGCGAGATCCCGGAGTTGGCCAACGTCCAGCTTCTCGAAGCCGAGACCTTCGTGCGTTACTCGATCGGTTCCCGGAGTCCGTGTTTTGGCAATGACCAGGTGGCCTACGCCGTGTCCGAGCAGTTCGGGGAAGGGCAAATCATCTCCCTCGGAGGAGCAATTGCCCTGACCAACCAAGAGTTGGACAAGGCCGACAACGCGGTGTTGGCCGTCAACCTTCTTGCATCCGAAGGTGGTGAGCTGGCCATCGTCTTCGATCCCGCTCAGCTCGGGGGCGAACGATCGCTGGGTGATCTCATCCCCACATCGGTCCGTTGGTTGGGTTGGCAACTGGTGGTTGCGTTCGGCATCTACCTCATTTGGCGGGCTCGCCGATTCGGTGGGGTGGTTCTTGAACCTCAGTTGGTCGAGATGCCGGGATCGTTGCTGGTGCGAGCGTCGGGTGAGCTTGGTCGCCGGTCGAAGGGTCACCCGGGGGCGGCTGTCCGGCTGCGTCGAGATCTCGAGCGTCGTCTTCGGTCCGAACACCGCTTGCCCCCCGACCTCGATCGAGCCGGTGTTGTTTCCGCCGTTGGCCAACGCACGTCGGTCAACCCTGAGCTACTCGCTCGGGCTCTGCTCGGCCCGCCGCCAGCCGACGGCGGCGATCTTGCCCAGGTGGTAGCCGACATCGATTCGGTAGCTGCCGCCGCCCTTCGTCCTACGCCGGCCATGAGCCGGTCCACTCCCCATGAGGTACCCGGTGACTGACCTAGATAGCGAACATCGCAACCAGTTCCTAGCCATCCAGGGCGAGGTCGGAAAGGTGGTTGTCGGTCAATCCGGCGTGCTGTCTGGCCTGCTTTGTGCGCTGCTGGCCGAAGGCCATGTGCTATTGGAGGGCGTGCCGGGCGTGGCCAAGACGCTGTTGGTCAAAGCGCTGGCCGCCTCGCTTCAGCTCGACGCGGCAAGGGTGCAGTTCACGCCGGATCTCATGCCATCGGATGTCTTGGGTCAAATGGTCTTCGACCAAGGGGACTTCCGGTTCCGGCAGGGTCCGGTGTTCACCAATCTTCTGTTGGCTGACGAGATCAACCGCACGCCACCCAAGACGCAGGCTGCGCTGCTCGAGGCAATGGAAGAACATCAGGTCTCGACCGATGGGACCGCTCGCTTACTGCCCGACCCCTTCGTGGTGATCGCCACCCAGAACCCGGTTGAGTACGAGGGCACCTACCCGTTGCCCGAGGCCCAACTCGACCGTTTCCTCTTCAAGTTGTTGGTGGATTACCCGAGCAATGACGAGGAGATCGAAGTTCTGCGTCGCCATCACGGTGGTCTCGACCCCCACGATCCTCTCGGCGCCGGTGTCACTCCTGTCGCCAACGCCGCCACCCTCACCGCAGCCAGAACCGAAGCGGCCCAGGTTGGGGTTGAGGAGCCGGTGCTGGCCTACATCGTTGCGTTGGTGCGGGCCACCAGGGAGTCACCATCGCTCGAACTTGGTGTCTCACCACGAGGGGCGGCCGCCCTCCTCAAAGCAGCGAAGGCGTGGGCCTGGTTGTCAGGCCGGGGCTTCGTGACCCCTGACGAGGTGAAGGCCATGGCTCGACCGACGCTTCGCCACCGAGTGATGCTTCGACCTGAGTTGGAGATCGAAGGCATGACGGCCGACCATGTTCTCGACGGAATCTTGGCCCAGGTGGCTGTGCCTTGACCTGGCCGGTCCCATCGTGGCGGCTGGCTGCCCTTGCCGTGATCGCCGGCGTGATTCTTCTCGTCATGCCTGATCTCGGTGTGACCGGGGTGCTGGGTGCCGGGATCGACAACCGCTTCCTGATTGTCAACGCCGTTCTTGCCCTGCTGGCGATTGCCGATGGGGTGATGGCGCCTTCTCCAGTGCGGTTCAACGTTCGTCGGATTCACCCCGCTGCCATCACCCTTGGCCACGAGGGCACGCTGGAGTGGGAGGTGGGCCAGACGTCAGGGCGGACGTGTTCGGTGTGGCTAGCCGATCAGCTGGCGCCATCCCTCGGAGCCCAGACCCGACGAGCCATGGTCACTGTGCCCGGGAGGGGCGTCGGAACCGCCCGAACCGGTATGGCTCCGTCCCGCCGAGGTCGATTTGAGCCGTCAGAGTTGGTCGTGCGGACCTCGGGGCCGCTGGGGCTTTTGTTCAAACAACGCCGCCGAGATGTCCCTACCCGGTTGCGGATCCTGCCCCCGTTCCGATCGGCCAAGGAAGCCGAACTCAAGCTGCACAAGGCCCGGATTCTGGAGGTCGGTTTGCGGTCGGCCCGAGGCCGAGGTGGCGGCACCGAGTTCGACAGTTTGCGAGAACTCACACCCGATGATGAGACCCGCCGAATCGACTGGGCCGCCAGTGCCCGTTCGGCGCGGCCCATCGTTCGGACCTACCGAGCCGAGCAGTCCCAGACTGTCATGTGTCTTCTCGATTCCGGGCGAATCATGGCCGGCAGAGTTGATGGCGTTGCCCGGCTCGAACATGGCATGGACGGCGCCATGCTGCTGGCCGAGCTCGCTACCGGGCTGGGCGACAAGATGGGGCTGCTGGCATTCGACCAGGAGCCCCACACCACCATTGATGCCTCCAATCGACGCTCGCAACGCTCGACCATCGTCGAGGCTCTGTTCGATCTTGAGCCGGCGTTGGCCGAGAGTGACTACCGGTCGATGGTCACGCACGTTTTGGCTCATCATCGACGTCGGACCTTTCTCGTGCTCATCACCGAGTTGGTCGAAGAGGTAGTCGAGGACTTCCTGTTGCCCGTCCTGCCGCTCTTGATGCGGACCCATCTGGTCGTGGTTGCTGCGGTACGCGATCCCGATGTCGAGCGGTGGGCAGTGGAAACAACGGTCGACGAGGACGGAGCCTTTTTGCGGTCTGCGGCCTTGGCGTCGCTCGAGTCGAGACGCCGGGTGGCGGCCAAACTACGGGCTAAAGGGGCAATCGTGATTGACGAAACGCCGGAGCGATTCGCCGGAGCCCTGGGCGATGCCTACCTCGATGCAAAAGCGGTTGGCAGACTGTGAGTGAGCCGTTGGCAGACTGTGAGTCAGACGGTCAGGGCGGCGCGGGCGGAGTTGCCCTCGAGTTCGTCCGAGGCCAGCCCGGTGAGTCCCTGTGACGCGGCCCGGCGACCGAAACTGATGATGTAGGCCATGAACGTTGCCTGGACCATGATGCCAACGGCAAGCCGGGGAATGGTAGGAAGCCCAGGGGTGACGAAGCCTTCGATCAGGCCAGCGGCAATGAAGGCCAGAACCAGACCGAGAATGACCGTGACCGACCGTCGGGCCTCTTCTGTGAACGCCGCCCCTCGGGTTCGGTCACCGGGGGCGATGATGGCCCATCCCATGCTGAGCCCGGCGGCGCCGGCGATGACGACGGCCGAGAGTTCCAGAAGGCCGTGGGGCAAAATCAGACCCCAGAACTTTGGTTGTTCACCGGCGACTATGAAGACGCCAAGCGCCATGCCGACGTTGGCCCCGTTGAAGGCAAGGACATACACCGTCCCGATGCACAGAAAGGCGCCGAGCGCGAACGCCAAGAACGACACCTGGATATTGTTGATGAGCACCGATGTTGCGAACTGTCCGGCTGGCTCCGACGAGTAGTAGGCCTCGAAGTCTTCCTCGACGTAGGCCGCTCGTAGAGCCTCGGGGGCGGCTGCGTCGAGTGCCTCGGGTGAGTTGGCCAACCAGATGGCCATGATGGCGGCGGGCACGAAGGTGATAAGGGCGGCAATTCCGACCGCCCGTCGAAGATGCCATACCGCGGCCGGGAAGGACACAACGAAGAATCTCCGTATTCCGGCCGTTGGGCTGGATGTGCGGCGGTAGAGGGCGGCGTTGGCGTCGGCGACAACCTGGTTGAGTTCGCCGGTCAGCCCGGGGTCCCGATAGTGGCTTCTGGCGAAGCTGAGCTGGCTCGATACTCGTTGGTACAGGGTGAGGAACTCGTCGACCTCCTCCGGCCGGAGCGACCCTGGTCTGGAGCCGACCTGACGAGTGAGGGCGGCCAGGCGGTTCCATGACGGTTGGTTGTCGGCGAGATACCGATCCAGGTCGGTCATGAGCTCTACGGTAGTGGTCGATGACGGACCGGTCGGACCTCAGTCGGAGGCGGGGAGTCGAGCGGGGTCCAACAGCTGGTGACCCGTCGGTTGCGAGGACGCTTCACACCACCGCAGTGGTAACTCCGGAAGCTGTTTTGCTGGAGTTTCGAGCTGCCGGTATCGCCTCCCGAGTGCTGGCCAAGGGAATCGATCTCATCCTGCAGTTCATTGGCTTCTATGTCGTGCTGCTGTTCTCGATCTTTGCGGCCGTGGCCAACGAAACGGTGGCGGTGATCGTCGTCTTGGTCACCACCTTCCTCGTCTTCTTCGGCTACCCGATGATCGAGGCGTTCTGGGGAGGGCAGACGCTGGGGAAGAAGATCATGGGAATCAAGGTGATCACCATCGAAGGCGGTCCGATTGGTTTCCGTCATGCCGCCATTCGATCGTTGGTGTGGATTGTCGAGTTCCTGCTCCCGCCCGGAGGTCTGCTGGCGTTGGCCGCCGGTTTGCTCACCAGACGAAGCCAACGGGTTGGTGACTTGGCGGCTGGCACGGTGGTGGTCCGATCTGCCCGGACTGCCGTGGCCCCTCTTTTCTTCTCGCCGGCGTACGGGGCCGAGCAGTTCGGCTCGACCTTTGATGCTGGACGTATCGGACCTCAGCAGTACGCCCTGGTTCGAGAGTTCCTGTCTCGGGCCCACGAGCTGACACCGCCGGCTCGGGCCCATATCGCAGCCCGGCTGGCCGACGGCCTGGTTGCGGTGTGTGGAAAACCTCGACCCCAGGAGATGCATCCCGAGGTCTACTTGGTCAGCGCGGTGTTCGCGGTACAGCGCCGTTTCAGCAGCGGTCAGGTACCTACCGGCCCACCGCTCGTTGGGGCGGGAATCGCCGGAGCGCCGGGGGCAACGCCGCCCGCTCCGTTGCCACCGCCTGCTCCTGGGACCCGCAGATAGCCTGAAGTCATGACGCACTACCTCGATCATGCGGCGAGCACGCCCATGCGACCCGTCGCCGTCGAGGCCATGACCGCGCTTCTTACCGACGGTCTGGGGAATCCCTCTGGCGCTCACCGGCTTGCTCGGCGAGCCAATCAGGTCATCGACGATGCCCGAGAACAGATGGCTGACGCCATGGGGGCCGAGCCAGGAGAGATCGTCTTCACCGGCGGTGGTACCGAAGCCGACAATCTGGCCGTTCTGGGAGCTCTGGAGGCAGTCCCCGGGGTGCCTGTGTGTTCGGCCATTGAACATCACGCCGTTATCGAGCCGATCGAGCATCTCGGTGGCCGGGTGGTGGCTGTTGGACACGATGGCCAACTCAACCTCGACGCGTTGGCCGAAGCCCTCGACGATGACGTGCGGGTGGTGTCGGTGATGTTGGCCAACAACGAGACCGGCATTCTCCAGCCCCTCGACGCCATCGCCGATCTCATTCGCACTAATGCTCCGAATGCCTTGCTCCATACCGATGCGGTTCAGGCGTTCAGCTGGATTGATTTGGCATCCGCGGCCGCTCGGGCCGACCTGATTTCTGTCTCGGCCCACAAGTTCGGTGGGCCCCAGGGCGTCGGTGCCCTCGTCGTCCGTTCAGGCGCCGATCTCGCTCCGCTGGTTCGAGGCGGCGGCCAGGAACGGGGCCGTCGAAGCGGCACCCAGAACGTGCCCGGCATCGCCGCCATGGCTGCGGCCGCCACCGAGATGGTTGCCAACCGGCCAACCGAAACGGTCAGAGTCGCGGCCTTGCGGGACCGACTGGCCGACGGCCTCCGAGCCGCAGTGCCAGGAGTAGTCGAGTCGGGAGTGCCAGAGCCGACAGCGCCAAATGGTCAGCTCGACCGGGCAAACAAGGCCGAGCGGTCAAACAAGACAGCCAATATGTGTCATGTCTGTATCGAGGACATCGAGAGCGAAGCTCTGCTCTTCCTCTTGGAGAAGGAAGACGTGCTGGCATCGGCTGCCGCATCATGTTCGAGCGGTGCGATGGAACCGAGCCACGTTCTGGCGGCCATGGGCTACGACCGTCAACTGGCGTTCGGGTCGCTTCGGCTCTCGCTGGGCTACCCGTCAACCGATGCCGACGTTGACGCCGCTCTCGCCTTCATTCCGCCCGCGGTCGAACGCCTCCGCCAGGCGGCCGGCACCAACCCTCTCGTTAGCTCGACGGTGGCCCGATGAGCGAGATTCTGGTCGCCATGTCGGGTGGCGTCGACTCGTCGGTGGCTGCCGCCTTGTTGGCCGCCGAAGGTCACGACGTCACCGGAGTGACGCTCAAACTGTGGGGCGGCGAGAGCGACTCCGGGTGCTGCTCGGTGTCCGATGTTGAGGATGCCCGCCGGGTCGCACAACAGCTCGGTATCGATCACCACGTTTTCAACTTCGGCGACGACTTCGAACGCCATGTCATCGAGCCCTATGTAGAGGCCTACGACCAGGGCCGAACGCCCAACCCCTGTATCGAGTGCAACCGTCACATCAAGTTCGACAGGCTGCTGCGCCGGGCCGACGCTCTCGGTTTCGAGCTGATCGCCACCGGCCATCACGCCCGAATCACCCTTGATGCTGACGGTCAGCGTCATGTCGGGCGGGGCGCCGATGTCGCCAAGGACCAGTCCTATGTGCTCCACATGCTCGGTCAGGAGCAGCTGCGACGGCTGTTGTTGCCGGTCGGAGACATCACCAAGGAACGAGTGCGAGAACTGGCGACTGAGCTGGGGCTTCGTACCGCCGACAAGCCCGATAGTCAGGACGTCTGCTTCATCCACTCCGATGGTGGGCGTCGAGCCTTTCTCGGCGACCGCATTCCTCTGAGCCCGGCCCGAATTCTCGACCAAGAGGGTCGCCAGCTCGGTCACACCGATGCCGTCCAGCTGGTCACCATTGGTCAACGGAAGGGCCTAGGCCTGGCCGGAAACGACACCCGGCACTACGTGACGGCCATCGATCGGCCCAACGGCGTCGTCACTGTTGGTGAGGAGTCCGAGACGTTTTGTGATCGCACCGAATTGGTCGATCTGGCCTGGACGGCGGGCGAACCCGATGTCGAACTGACCGTTCAGTGCTCGGCTCATGGTTCGCGTTTGCCGGGCCGAATCGTCGACTCTGCCGTGGTCTGGACCGAGCCTCACCGAAGGGTCGCGGCTGGTCAGGCCGTGGTGTTCTACGACGGCGACGACGTCGTCGGCGGCGCCACCGCCCGCTGAGTCTGTTGTCGGTGTGACCCAGATCATCACGATCGATCAGCTCGATCGGGCTGTCGAGGTGTTGACCAACGGGGGACTGGTGGCGTTCCCTACCGAAACCGTTTACGGCCTCGGTGCCGACGCCGAATCGTCGGTCGCTGTTTCGGCGGTTTTCGAAGCCAAGGGTCGGCCGGCCGGACATCCGTTGATCGTGCATCTCGCATCAGCCAGTCAGCTCGACCGGTGGGCCGTCGATATCGACGATCGGGCTCGACGTCTTGCCGCTGAGTTCTGGCCAGGGCCGCTCACCATTATTGTGCGGCGGTCGGAGGTGGTTGCCCCCGAGGCTGTCGGCCGTCGGGAGACCATCGGTCTCAGAGTTCCCGACCACCCGATGACTCTCGAGCTGCTGGATCGCTTCGGTGGCGGT
Source organism: uncultured Acidimicrobiales bacterium (assembly GCA_937930655.1). Lineage (GTDB taxonomy): Bacteria > Actinomycetota > Acidimicrobiia > Acidimicrobiales > SZUA-35 > JAHECQ01. The sequence continues at coordinate 9,684 of CALHBU010000205.1, forward strand.
CTGGTCGGGCCATCGGCCAACCGCTTCGGGCATGTGAGTCCTACAGCGGCCCAACACGTTCTCGACGACCTCGATGGTCGAATCGACCTTGTCCTCGACGGTGGTCCGGCCCGGGTCGGGCTGGAGTCGACAATCGTCGAGGTCCTCGACGGCCCGGTCACCCTGTTACGTCCGGGGGGAGTGAGCGTCGATGCCATTCAGGCGTTTCTCGGCGAGCAGGTGGTCGACGGCCGTGACGGCCAGTCCCGGGCCGCCGGCATGTTGGCCTCGCACTACGCGCCCCGGGCTCCGGTGACGGTAGTGAAGAGTCGCCATGAGGCTGGTCTGTCCGACACCGACGTTGTCATTGCCACCGAGCCCGGTGAGGGCCAGGAACACACGATCGTTCTCGGGCCCGACGCAGCCAGCTTTGCCCACGGTCTCTACGCCGCCCTCCGGCAGGCCGATGCCATGGGGCCGGGTCGGATCGTCATCGTGCCTCCGTCGACTGGCCTCCTGCTGCCGGCCATTCTCGATCGGCTGACCAAATCGTCAGCTCCTCGTCACTGAGCACTCGCGCCTACTCTGGGGCCATGTCTGAACAGCAGGTCTTTGACTCCGCCAGCCGGCCCCCCACGTTCGACACACCGGAGGAGGAACGGGCCCACCGCATGCGAATGACCGCATTGGGCTACCGCATCTTCGGCAACCTCGGCTACGGCCAGGGTGGCGATGGCCACATCAGCGCCCGTGATCCCGAGCAGCACGATCACTTCTGGCTGTTGAAGTACGGGGTGCCGTTCCGATTCGCCACCGTCGATGATCTGGTGCTGGTCGCACCCGACGGATCGTTGGCCGAGGGCAGCGGTGGCATCAACATGGCGGCCTACAACATTCACTGGCCGGTGCACGAGGCCAGGGACGACATCGTCTCGGCCGCCCACACCCACACTCCCTACGGCACGCCGTTCTCGGCCCAGGCCCGGCTCATGGAAGCGTTGAGCCAGGAGTCCTGCATGTTCGTCTTCGACCAGGCCCTGTTCGACGACGAAGAACTGGCGGTCATGAGTACCGATGGTGGCGATCGGATCGCCAACGTGCTCGGTCACCACAAGCTGGCCATTCTCCGGAACCATGGGCTGTTGACCGTTGGTGATTCGGTGGAGGATGCGGTGGCGAGTTTCATCCTGGCCGAGCGGGTGGCCGAGGTTCACATCAAGGCCGGGGCGTCGGCCAAGCCGATCAGCGACACCGGGGCCAAGAAGACGGCCGAGAGCTACCAGTCCAGCGGCGTCACCTGGCACGTGTTCCAGTACCTGGTGCGAGACCTGGTTCCCGACCCCACCGTCGTCGACTGACCCCGCTTCTGGCGGACCCAGC
>CALHBU010000206.1 GCA_937930655.1 uncultured Acidimicrobiales bacterium
AGAGGAAGACCGTGAGTTCTTCGATCGGGCCAACGACCCGCTCACCCATCTCACCGCACCATTCATCACCGATGAGCAACGAACCGAGGGCGAGGCATCGGCCGAACTTGAATGGCGACGGCTAGAGGAGATCGTCGCCGACCGGCGGGTTCATCCCGGCGACGATCTACTCACCGCCCTCATCCAGGCAGAGGACGACGACGGTTCGGCCTTTGACCACCACGAACTGATCGCTCTGCTGATGATGCTCTTCTCGGCTGGCCATCACACCACCCGAGACACCCTTTCGATGGGCCTGTTCGGCTATCTGCTTGGCGATGAGGAACAGCGGCGAGGACTACACGAAGACCCGTCGCTCCTACCAGGCGCGGTCGAAGAATGGTTGCGCTGGGACACCTCGATCATCATGACCACTCGAACTGCGCGGGCCGATACCGAACTGGACGGCGTCGCCGTTCCCGCTGGCACTCGGTGCTACCTCCACTATCTGGCGGCCAACCGTGACCCCGAACGCTTCGACGATCCCGATCGGTTCGATATCTCCCGTTCGGGCAGCCGCATCATGTCGTTCGGCGGCGGCATGCATCACTGCCTCGGCTCGGCACTGGCCCGGTTGGAGGTCGACATCGTGGTCGCAGAGTTCACTCGCCGCTATCCCGACGCCCGCCTGGCTGCTGATCCCGTGGCCGATATTGGTTGGCGATCCAACATCGTCTTCCGCGGTCCCCTTTCATGCCCTGTGATCCTCCAAGGCTGAATCGAGGTGGCGAAAGAAATATTGGATAGGCCGTCGGGCGGTCTCGTCGTCCGGACCTACAACTATCGGTTCGATGGCGACCCAATCGGCGGCGCAGACCTTCGAGACCAGGCTGAGGAGGTTGCCGAAAGGTACGAACGAGCGGGCTACGACGTGCAGCGCTGGGTTCAGGTTGTGGGCGGTCAGAGCCCCGAGTCTGCGGAGTACACGCTGTACGGGATCCGCCAAGAAACCGGCATCAAGGTGTTCTTCGATGCCGCCAGCATGCAGGCAATCGTTCACGTTGACTGTGGGGTTCCATTCTCGCTAGATCGTCCAGATTGGCGCGATTTCACGATCGATGTGTTTCCGCCCGCGGCGTGACCTCGGCGCCGCTGATGGCGCCCAGCCAAGCCGCTGTAAGTAGCATCAGAGGATGGGGACCGCACTAACCGAGGACCAGATCGCTCACTATCGGGAGCACGGCTTCGTCTCGCCAGTCTCGGCCATCTCCAACGACGAGGCCGTCGCGGCTCGGGCCAAGTTGGAGGCGCACGAAGCGCTCCGGGGCCACCCAATCGATGCGGTCGAGCGCTCGAAGTCCTACGTTCTGTTCACTTGGGTCGATGCCATCATGCGCAACGACGGCCTGCTCGATGCGGTCGAGGATCTCATCGGGCCCAACATCTTGTGCTGGAACTCGATCTTCTGGATCAAGGAAGCCAACACACCAAGCTTCGTCGGGTGGCATCAGGATCTGACCTACTGGGGCCTCGATAACGATGAGCTGGTCACCGTTTGGGTTGCGTTGTCGCCCGCCTCTGAGGCCGCAGGTTGCATGAGTGTGCTGCCCGGCAGCCATCTCGAACTTCTTGACCACGTCGAGACCTACCACGACGACAACCTGCTCAGCCGAGGCCAGGAACTCACCATCGACATCGGCGACCGCAACCCGGCCCCTATGCCGTTGGAGACTGGTCAGGCGTCGTTCCACAACGTGAAGTCAGCCCACGGTTCTGGGCCCAACACCACCGACGATCGGCGCATCGGGCTCTCGCTTCACTACATGCCAACCCACACCAAACAGCTGCTGGCCGAGTGGGACAGTGCGGCGCTGGTCCGCGGCGTCGACGAGTTCAATCACTTCGAGCACGCCCCTCGCCCCACCGCCGATCTTCACCCTGACGCGGTGGCCTTCCACCGGAAAGCGTCAAAGACACTGCGGCAGATCGTCTACGAGGGTGCAGAGAAGAACGTCGAGCCAACGCTCTGAGCGATCTGACGCCAGCCGAGCACTATCCGCCAGAGCCGATCGAGCCGGTTCAGCGAGAAGTCATGCACATGTGGTGGGAGGACCTCACCTTTCTCCACTGGCCCTATGAACCAGCAGAGGTTCAGGCTCTCCTACCCGAGGGACTGACGGCCGATGTTCATCGCGACGCCGATGGCCACGAGGCCGTATGGGTTGGTCTTATCCCCTTCCTCATGCGTGTCGGGCTTCCCGGCGGCCGGGTAATCCCTCGAGTCGGCGTCTTTCCCGAGACCAATGTTCGCACCTACGTTCGCGGTCCCGACGGGACGCCGGGCGTCTGGTTCTGTTCGCTGGAGGCTGGTGGTCTCCCAGCCACCGCAACAGCTCGGCTCACCTATGGCTTGCCCTACTACTGGGCCGACATGAGCATCACCCGAGGCGCCGCAGAAGCCGGTAGCGAATGGGGTTACGACTCAGTACGCCGTTGGCCCGGGCCGAAGGGAGCCCACCATCGCTCCCGGGTTCGCGTCGGGGAAGTGATCGCAGAAGAAGATGTCTCCGATTTCGAGCACTACCTCACGGCCAGATGGGGGCTGTTCTCTCGGTTCCCTGGACGCGATGCCAGACGTGGTCGCAACCTCTACGCCCCGGTCGACCACGGCCGATGGCCGCTCCGGCGGGCCGAGTTGCTGGACCTGGACGATGGCCTCATGGCTGCCGCCGGCCTCAGCCAACCGACAGGCGACCCCGTCGTCCATTGGACAACGGGAACCGAGGTTCGCATCGGCCGCCCACGACTAGCCTGATCCGGAACTGTGAGCTGAGGATGCCGTCTACGGCACCGCCGACTCACAGTTGCAGAGCGGGCGTGACCGAACCTCACAACTGTGAGCTGAGGATGCCGTTTGCGGCACCGCCGACTCACAGTTGCGGAGTTAGGCGAGAGCTTCGTTGAGAGCTACCACGTGAGCGAGGCAGGCTCGGATCTGGTCGACATCGTCGGTGGCTGATCCGACGATCAGTTGATCGGCGCCGGCTGCGGCCCAGGCCTCGACTGCGGCGACATCGGGGACAGCGTCGACGAGAATTCGGGGTGCGACGACGATGTCGTCTCGGGTGCGGCCCGCTCCCTCCAGAGTCTCCACCAGTTTGGGCATCCGCTTGGTCAAGCCATCGACCGAGGTCAACGGATGCCATCCCTTGGCAAAGCGCACGGCCCGGCGACGAGCTGGTGCACCGGACCCGCCGATCCAGATCTCCAGATCGTCCTGGGCCGGCTTCGGTGACGCAACCAGGCCAGCCATTGCGAAGTGCTCACCCTCGAACGAACCGGGACCATCGGACCACAGAGCCAACATCACCTCGATGAACTCGTCGGACCACGGCCCACGGCGTTCGTACTCGACCCGCAGCGCGGCGTTCTCTTCGGGCAATGAGCCAACGCCCAACCCGGCGATAAGGCGACCGCCGCTCATCTGATCGATGGTGGCCAGCTGCTTGGCCAAGACCATGGGGTGTAAATAGGGCAGCACCAGCACCGAGGTACCCAGCCGAACCCGCTCGGTGCGGGCCGCCACCCAACTGAGCACCGTCAAAGCGTCGTAGTACGGCCGATCGTCGAGACGCTCGGCGATGTACCCAATGTTGATCACATGATGGTTGACCCAAACCGAGTCCAAGCCCCTCTCTTCGGCCTCCACACCAAGATCGACGATGACCGAAGGATCGGGCAGACCCCAATTGTTGGGCAGAACGAATCCGAACTTCATGGGTCGGGACGTTAGTGTCAGAACCATGACTGCGCCCCTCGACGACATCACCATCATCGAGATCGACAACTGGATGGCTTCGCCATCGGCCGGAGCGATTCTGGCCGACATGGGGGCCGATGTGAT
>CALHBU010000207.1 GCA_937930655.1 uncultured Acidimicrobiales bacterium
CACCGTCACCCCGTCCAACTCGCTCAGTTTGATACGTAGTGTTTCGGCGAGGGGGCCAACCCGCTCGGCGATGGCGTCGAGGCCGAGATTGAGGGCGTAGTCGATGGCAACCCCGAGGCCTCGTTTGGCTGCATAACTGACCTCGAAGAGTTCGAACCGCTGGGCTGTTTCCTGAAGTCGGTATTCGTGAGGTGAGGTCCAGTCGGCCGAGCGACCGTCGATGAATGGTCCGGACTGCATCTCGTCGAATCGACTGGACCGGGCGTAGAGCAGTCCGGTTCCTCGTGGACCTCGCAGGAACTTGCGACCGGTGAGGGAGAGAAAGTCGCAGTGCAGCTCCTCGACATTCAGCGGGAGCTGGCCGGCTGACTGACAGGCATCGAGCAGGAACCAGGCTCCGGCTTCTTTGGCCAGCGCCCCGACCTCGGCCGCCGGGTTGATCAGCCCGGAGCTGGTGGGAACGTGAGTGAGAGCCACCAGCTTCACATCGGGCTGGGTGAGACGATCGGCCAGAAGGTCGAGGTCGATCTGGCCGTGGTCGTCGTCGTCGATGATGTCGACCTCCACCCCTCGACGGGCGGCCTGGATGAGGCCGAACGCGTTGGCGATGTACTCCGACCGGCTGGCCAGCACCCGGTCGCCGGGTTGGAGCGGGATGCTGTTGAAGGCCCGCCACCAGGCGTCGGAGGCGCTGACGGTGAATGCCACCTCGGTTGGGTCACAACCAAGCAGCCGGCCGGCACTTGTGTACATGCGGGCGTCGTCGTCGAGGGTTTTTGTCGCAGCCTCGTAGCCGCCGATCTCGGCCTCGAGATCGAGGTAGTCCTTGACCGCGTCGACCACCGGGCTCGGAGGCAGCGACGAGCCGGCGTTGTTGAAATGGATGAGGTTGGCGGTGGCGGGAGTGTCGGCCCGGACGGCCTCGACGTCGATCATTGGGTGACCTTAGGCCGATGCCGGCATCGCTATCCGAGGATTTCGGCGCTATTCCAGTAGCTCCGCTACGGCCAGCTCGGCAATGCGATCGCCGTCGTAGCCAAGGGTGTCGGTGAGGATGTCGAAGGTGTGCTGACCAATGGCCGGGCCGCCGAAGAGGACGTCGCCGTTGGTCCGGCTCATGGTGAAGCGGGGACCCTCGACGAAGATGGTGCCGTTCTTCTCGTGGGGCACCTCCCGGAAATGTTGGCGATGTTGGGCCTGAGGGTCGTTCCACATACGGATCGAGTTGTTGACCTGATGGGCGGGCACGCCGGCGGCCTGGAGCGTTTCCTGGGCTGCATCGCCGGTCTGGTCCTGGGTCCAGAATTCGACCAGTCCGTTGAGTTCGTCTTCCCGAGCCCGGCGTTCGCTGTTGGACAGGTGGGCCAGATCGCTCTGACCGATGACCGAGGCCAATGCCTGCCACTGATCGTCGTTGATGCAGGCCACGGCAATCCACTCGTCGTCACCATCGAGTTTGTAGACGCCATGGGGGACATGCTCGGGGTCGCTGTTGCCCTGGCGGGGGTAGGGCTCGCCCTTGGCCTGGTCGTAGAGCAGGCCGGTGCTGAGCAGCGGCAGCGACGATTCGCCCTGGGAGAGGTCGATGTACTGGCCTTCGCCGGTCTCGCGGCGGTGTTCGATGGCAGCCATGATCGATGCCACCAGAAGGCGGGGCGAGACGTAGTCGGTATAGGCGCCGAACGGGCCGGCCGGGGAACGGTCGGGCCAACCGGTGATGTTGAAGAATCCGCTGATGGCGGCGGCCATGGTGCCGAAACCGGCCAGGGTGGTGTGTGGTCCCGACTGTCCCATCAGACAGCTCGAGGTCATGATGAGGTCGGGCTTGCGAGCCTTGAGGGTTTCGTACTCGAAGCCCAGCGACTTCATGCCTCGGGGCGAATACGACTCGGTCACGATGTCGCACCAGTCGAGGAGGTCGTAGACGACGTCCTTGGCTTCAGGCTTCGACATGTCGAGAGACAGATCGCGCTTGCCGGCATTCATGTTCTGAAACAGGCCGGAGTAGTCGGGATCACCCTCGTTTCGTACGAACGGCTGCAGCGTGCGGGCAGTGTCTAGCCGGTTGGCCGACTCAAGGCGCACGATGTCGGCGCCCCAATCGGCCAGGACCCGACTGGCGGCTGGCCCGGCCATGACCCACATGAAGTCGAGGACCTTGAGCCCTTCCAGAGGCCGGTTGGTGTTGGCTTTGGTCTCGGCCACCGCCACATACGGAGTTCGGGGTGGTTCGGACAACACCGCAGTGGTGTCGGCTCCCAACGCAGGGGCGGCCGGCAGGTTGGGCCGGGGGGTTTCGCTGAACTTGGCGATGGCACCCGGGTACCTGAAGGTGCCGAGATCGCCGTGATCGACTTCCTCGAAGAACTCCCGATCGTTCAGCTGGGGGCTGGCCAACACGTCGGAGGTCGTGGTGACGGGTGCCAAGAGCAGGCGCTTGCCGATAGCGGCCTCCATGAGCTCGGCTTTGGTCTTGGTGAGCATGAAGTCGGCCACCACCTGCTTGACCCGCTCGTACTCCTCGACTGGTTCGTCACCTTCCAGTAGCAGGGTGACGTAGTCGATCCAGTTCTTGTCCCGAGTTGCTTCGTCGCACATGCCTTCTTCGTGGATCCAGTTCATGAGCTCCTGGGTGAAGGGGCCAAGGGTGGCGCCGAAGAGGAAGGTGACGGAGGTGAAACCGTCCTTGCACGGCCACATGAGCTGCACGTTCAACGGCCCGAGCTTGAGACCACCGGCCATGCGGTCGATGGTGTCGGCCTCGTAGGGGTGGGACAGCAGCATCGATTGGCTGGCCTGGTTCAGGCTCTGCTGACCGGACAGGTCGATGTGTTGGCCGAGGCCTGATGTGTGCTGACGCTCGTAGAGAGCAATGAGGATGGCCCCGGCCGCTTCGATCGACGGGTGGTAGTAGGCCTGGGGCAGGCTGATGCGAAGTGGAGCCCGGTCGTCGTCGCCGGTTTGCCACATCTGGCCCGATGACGCGGCCACGGTCAGGTCGGTGGCCAGCCAGTCCTTCTTGGGGCCATCGCCGCCGAAGGCCGAGATGGAGGCGTGAATCAGCGCGGTGTTGTTCGATGAGAGTTCGGTGTAGCCGAGGCCTTTGCCGTCCAGGACGCCGGGGCCGGCCGACTCGATGACGATGTCGGCGCCGGTGGCCAGCTCGATGAGTTTGGCCCGACCCTCGTCGGACTCGAGATCGAGTACCACGCTCTTCTTGCCCCGGTTGTGGGACCAGTATTCGAGTGACTGCTCGGGGTGGGGCTGGTCGCCGAGGAACGGGCCACGATGGCGAGCCGACGAACCTTCCGGGGGCTCGATGACGATGACTTCAGCGCCAAGGCTGGCCAGCACCGCGCTGGCCAGGTGGCCCCGTTCGTCGCAGAGGTCGAGGACTCGGTACTTCTCAAGCATCGCATTGGGATAGCACACCGGAGTGAGGTAAGACTCGCCGAATGGACCATCTCTCTGACCAACCGCTCCCGGTCAGTCATCCGACGCCGCAGCCACCCGACGCCGACGGTCCGCTGACCGGTGTTCGAGTCATAGAACTGGCCGACGAGTTTTGTGCCTTCGCCGGTCGGCTGCTGGCCGACGCTGGCGCTGATGTGATCCTGGTTGAGCCCCCGGGTGGTGCGCCTCAGCGAGGCCATGGTCCGTTTGCCGACGACAAACCTGATGCTGAAACCAGTCTCAGCTGGTGGGCCGAGAACACCAGCAAGCGGGGGATCGTGCTCGATCTCGACACCGATGATGGTCGGGCCACGTACAAGAGACTGGTGGCATCAGCCGACCTGGTGTTGGAGGCCGAGGAGCCGGGCCGTCTGGCTGAGCTCGGTGTTGACTACGACGATCTTGCCGCTGAGAACCAGGCACTGGTGCATGTGGCCATAACGCCGTTTGGTCGGGCCGGGATTGGTGGCGGCACCGACGTCACCGACCTCACGCTGCTGGCTCGGGGTGGACCGATGTGGTCCTGTGGCTATGACGACCATGACCTTCCCCCGGTGCGAGGCAGAGGAAACCAGGGCGTTCGGATGGCGGCCCACTTTGCGGTCATGTCGGCGCTCACCGCCCTGTTGGCCCGTGGCGATGGAACCGGAGCCGGTCAGTTCATCGACGTCAGCATGGTGGCCTCGGCCAATGTCACCACCGAGTTCGCCAGCTACGGCTGGCTGGCCGCCCAGGAGACGGTGCAGCGGCAGACAGGCCGCCACGCAACGCCTCGACCCACCGATGCAACCCAGGTGCAGTGTGGCGACGGGCGCTATCTCAACACCGGTGTGCCACCACGGAGGCCCAGCGAGTTCCAGGCGCTTCTTGGTTGGATACGGGAGCTCGGCCTCGAAGACGACTTCGCAATGAGCTCGCTGCTGGAGATGAGTTCCGAGTACGAGTTCTTCTCTCTTCAGATGATCATGGAGGACCCCTTGGTCGGCGAGATCTTCGGGGCCGGCCGAGAAGCCATGCACTTCATCAGCTCCAAGTTGTCGGCCCATGACGCATTCATCGGTTTCCAGCAACGGGGAATTGCCTGTGGCGTGGTGTGGGCCCCGGACGAGCTCATGACAGACCCTCACTTCGTCGAGCGGGGTTTCGCGGCAACAGTTCATCACGAGCAAATTGGGCGGGATGTCACCTATCCCGGTCCGCCGATTCGGTTCGAGGCCAGTCCGATGGGTGTCCGTCGGCGGGCCCCTCTGCTCGGTGAGCACACCGACGAGGTTTTGGCCGAACTGAGATGATCGGTTGGCTCGATGACCTGACGGTGCTGGACCTGGGCGATGCGGCGACGGTGTGGGCCGGTGGTCTGCTGGCCGAGTTGGGGGCCAACGTCGTGCGGGTAGAACACATCGGCGACGATTTGCGGTCAGACACCAACTGTTGGGTTCACCTCACCGCCAACGCTGGCAAATCGAGCCTGATCGTCGACTTCGCTGATCGTGCAACGTGGCAACCGGTCCTTGATGCTGCTCCCGGGCTGGATGTGGTCATCGGGCCCTTGGACCCCAACCACCCGGCCCGAGCGTTGGCCCAGGAACTCCACGGTCTTGGCGTTCCCCTGGTCGACACGGTCTTCCGTCGAGGGGCGCCAACGGAGTTGGCCACCGACCTGGTGGTCGAGGCGGCCAGTGGCCAGATGGTGCTCAACGGTGGCCCCGACGGCCCGCCCGCTCAACCGGCGGGAGACCTGGCGTTCAAGCAGACGGCGTTGGCAGCGGGCGAAGCGGCATTGGCGCTGGCGATGTCTCGACGCCGTACCGGCCACCTTGGGCACGTAGAGGTGAGCGCCCAGGAAGCCAGTGCCCTGACCACCGTGCAGACGGCCAACGGCAACTTCTGGCACTGGCATGGCAAGGCTCCCAGCCGACACAAGAAGCCGGCCGATGGCACCACGGTGCTCAGCGCCGACGGTAAGTGGACGTCGTTCACCATTCACGGGCCCAATTGGCCCCGCTATGTCGAGTGGGTTGGTCAGGTGCTCGGCCCCCAGGGCATCGAGGGGCCGGAGTGGAACGACTCCGAACACGCGGTGACAAACCGGCACGTTGTTATGGACGTCACCGCGAGAATGGCCGCGGCACTGACCCAGGCCGAACTCCTCGAACAGGGTCAAGCCCGAGGTCTGTTGCTACTGCCGGTGCAAGACCTTGGCGAGGTAGCGGCCGACGATCACCTGGCGGCCCGTGACTTCTTCGAGAAGGTCGACAACTCCGATGCCGACCGAACCTTGACCCTTCCTGGTTCGGCCTTCCGCTCCAACCGAGGGCGGGCCGAGCGGGGACCGGCACCTGCGCCGGGAGTGGGAGGGGCAGCCGTTCTGGGTGCGCTGGCTCCGGTCCCGGTTGGGAGTGAGTCCATCGATCCTCGGCAGCCGTTGGCCGGTGTTCGGGTGGTCGATTTCTGCTGGGCCATTGCTGGGCCGTTGACCACTCGGCTCTTGGCCGGGCTAGGCGCCGAGGTGCTGAAGATCGAGTCGGAGAATGGCCTGGACACCATCCGCTACATCGGGGTGCAGCCACCGGGCACCGCCACCTGGGACACCAATGGTGTCTTCCAGGACACCAGCCCCAACAAGTCGGCCGTCACCATCAACGCCAACACCCACGAAGGCCAGGCCCTGCTGAAGCAGCTGGTGGCAACGGCCGACGTCGTTACGGCCAACTACACCCCCGACCGGATGGACCGGTGGGGACTTGGCGCCGCCGATCTCGAAGCGGTGAAGGCCGACATCATCACCGTCAACATGGCGGTGATGGGCACCCATGGTCCCAATCGAGGTTGGCGGTCCTATGGCAGCGGCATCGTTGCTATGTCAGGGTTGGCGGCCCACACGGGAGCCGTCGATCGGCTGCCGGAATGCCTCGGCACATTGCACACCGACTTCACCGTGCCCTACTACGCCGCCCTCCAGATCATGGCCGCCGTCCATCACCGCAACCGCACCGGCGAGGGAGCGCATATCGAATTGTCGCAGTACGAGACCGCGGTCCGGCTGCTCGACGCCGAGCTCGCTGCCGTGCTGAACGGCGAACCGGTGCCGGAACGCAACGGCAATCGTTCGGTCACCATGGCGCCCCACGGGGCATTCGCCTCGGCCGGCGACGACCGGTGGGTGGTCATCGCCTGTCGGGACGACTCCGACTGGCATCGGTTGGTCGGCCTCGTCCCAACTCTCGGCGGGCTCGACCGCTGGACCGACCTTGATCAGGTCGAGCATTGGCTGGGGGAGTGGACGGCCGGTCTCACCAACTGGGAGGCGGCAGCCAAACTGCAGGCCGTCGGGATCCCGGCCAGCCCGGTCGAGGATCTCAGCGACCTGTTTGGGCCCGACCCTTCTATGGGCCCCGACAAGCCGACGGCGGTGTGGTCCGAGCTGGAGCTGGCGGGCGGGGTCACCGGCGTGGCAATGCACGAGCCGATTCTCTGGGACGGCCAACGGTTGCCCCATCGCCGGTCACCGACCTGGTTCGAGCACACCTATGACATCGTGGCCGGTGAGCTTGGGGTCGACCCCGAACGGTTCGCCGACCTGGTCGACACGCAAGTCCTCTGGTAGTCCGGATCAGCGAAAGAGGGTTAGCCGGGGTTGTTGGGGGAGCGGCGGGCCTCGACGTTGGCATGGACATCGAGCAGCACGGTGGTGCCCTCGGCGTTGAGTCGCTGTGCTTCTTCCAGTCCGGAACGTAGCTCGGCCACTGTCTTCACCGTGATGCCGACCGCGCCCATGCCCTCGGCGATCTTGGCGTAGTCACCCTGCATGGTGGTCACGCCGAACTCGGTGCGGGCGGTGACCGGATCCATGGGCGAGCCGATGGGGTAGGTGGCCATGGCGCCGTTGTTGAGCAGCACGGTGGTGATGGCCACCTTGGACCGGACAGCCGT
>CALHBU010000208.1 GCA_937930655.1 uncultured Acidimicrobiales bacterium
GGCTCAACGACATCCGAGCGTTCGGGTCGCCAGCCCCGTTGCTGGTGAGACAAGAGGTCACGGTATCTCACTACGGGGTCAGACCGGTAACACAAGCAGGAATTCGTGACAAGAAGTCAGGGCCGGCCGAGCGCCAGTTTCATTCCATGGTGAGTGGTTGAGAAGCCATGTTTTTCATAGAACCGTTCGGCACCGGCGCGGCGACGGTCGGTGGTGAGCTGCAGAAGATCACAACCCCGCTCCTTCGCCTGCTCGATCACCCACCACATCATCACGTAGCCGATGCCCCGGCCTCGAAGCTCGCGATGGACTCGCACCCCTTCGATCTGGCCTCGGGTTGAGCCCCCGTGAGTCATGCAAGGAAGGACAGTCAGTTGCAGGCAACAAACCACCCGGCCGCCGAAACGGCCGACGACCAGCAGGTGGTTTGGATCGGCGTCGATCCGTTCAAATGCCTTCTGATACGGCTCGAGAGCGTTTGACTCCCTGGTCCGGCCAAGTTCATCGTCGGTCAGAAGGGCCACGATGGCCGGTACATCGTCGGCCGTCGCCGGACCGAACTCCACCATGTCAGCGTCGGTGAGTGCCATAGGAAGAGCCTACGGTGGCGGCATGGCACGGGTCCCGTATCTCACCAGCCGTCTTCAGGGCTTCGGTACATCCATCTTCGCCGAGATGTCAGCGCTGGCAGTCAAGACTGGCGCTCTCAATCTCGGACAGGGTTTTCCCGACACCGATGGACCGACTGAGGTTTCCGAGGCCGCAATTGCGGCCATCAGAGCAGGAGCCAACCAGTACCCGCCCGGTCCAGGCACCGACGACCTTCGTGAGGCGGTGGCCGAACATCAGCAGCGGTTCTGGAATCTGTCGTTCGATCCGGCCTCGGAGATTCTCATCACTGCCGGGGCCACCGAGGCATTGGCGGCCTCGCTGCTCGGGCTCTGCGAGACCGGCGATGAGGTGGTGGTCTTCGACCCCACCTATGACAGCTACGCCGCTGGCATTGCGTTGGCTGGCGCTCGAATGCGTGGCGTTTTGCTCCGGCCCCCGGCCGACGGTTCGGGCAGCTTCTGGTTCGACGAAGAGGAGCTTCGCCGAGCGTTCAACCCGAAGACCCGTCTGATTCTGCTCAACACCCCGCACAATCCGACCGGCAAGGTGTTCACCAAAGAAGAGCTGACGTTGGTGGCCGAACTCTGTCAGGAACACGATGTCATTGCCGTCACCGATGAGGTGTACGAACACCTGTTGTTCGACGGCCGTCAGCATCACAGCCTGGCCGGGCTTCCGGGAATGGCCGACCGAACACTCACCGTGTCGTCGGGAGGCAAGAGCTTTTCCTTCACCGGATGGAAGATCGGTTGGGCCTGCGGCCCGGCACCCATCGTGAACGCGGTCAAGACGGCCAAGCAGTTCTTGACCTTCGTCAATGGCGCGCCCTTCCAACCGGCCATCGCCACCGGCCTTCGCCTGGGCGATGACTACTTCGAGCAGTTCACATCTGACCTACAGAACAAACGGGACCTACTCGGAGGTCTCCTTGAGTCCGCCGGTTTCGACGTGTTCCAACCGGAGGGCACTTACTTCACCACGGTCGACATTCGCAGTGTCGGAGCAACTGACAGCATCGACTTCTGTCTCGGTCTACCGGAGCGGGCCGGTGTGGTTGCTGTGCCCAGCGCCGTGTTCTATCAGGACCAGCGTGACGGCCAGCATCTGGCTCGCTTCTGCTTCGCCAAGAACGACGCCATGTTGGCCGATGCCGGTCAGCGCTTGGTTGACGCCTTCGGCCGCTGATCCAGGCCCGCTTTGGCTGCCGACCGGGCGGCCTGGACAGCCCGTAGCTCTGACAGGTTCGCCACAAACAACAACAGGGCCGCAACGACCAGTCCGGCGCCAATGACATAGCGGCCAATCACCACGGCTACTCCGTAGCTCACCAGGACAGCGGCGACGACAGCTGCGCCCACCGCCAAGAGGCGAATGAATGCCTGATACCGCCGGCGAGCCAACTGTTCCAACAGCACTGCTCCCGCACCGGCGGCCAACAACACGATGGCGAGGCGGGCTTCTTCAAACAGAAATACCGCCGCCACCGCCAAAAGCAACAAAGGAACGCTCATGGCAGCCCACAGGGCCAACACCCAGCCAGAAGCGGCCGGGGGAGGTAGTCCCATCGCCGGGTTTCGGAGGTGGCGCCGAACGTCGAGAGACGCCGCCCTCTCGACCGAAGGAGGCTCGACTCCGAGAAGTCCGACAAACCCGACCGGGTCGGCCCATGAGCGCCTGACCTGTCCTCGTCGGTCGAACTTGGGTCCCGACGGGCCCCGCTCCCCCGCCGCTCGCTGCCCGGCGTCGAGGCCCCAGAGCCCCTTGTACGAAGCAAGCCACGGCTCGGAGTCATCGAGACGTTCGAGATCCCACTCGGCAATGTGCCGACCGTTGCCGGTGGCCAGATCGACGAACGGGGCACCCAACGACGGTCCGAGGCCCCGTTCCGTTGCCTGGTCTCTGATCGCCAGAACCCGGTGGGTCCAGCGCTGCAGACGAAGCAGCCAACGCAAGGCTGGCACGTCGATACGGGAGACGTAGTCGCCGGCCTGGAAGAACAGTGCGTGGGAACCGGCGCCCGGGAACAGGACCGGCCGACTGCCTTCCAATGGTGGCTCGTCGTCTGACCAATGGCGGCGGAGGTCGGCGCCCTCATGATCATGACTCGACGCGCCAACCCAGACCGGTTGAAGGTCAGCGGGATCGAGAAAGACCCAGGCCTGCTCCCAGTCGCCTTCATGGTCGTTCACGCCCCGATAACTGGTCCGCCAGTCGTTCATAACGAAGAAATAGGCGTAGTGAAGAACGATCCATGATGGGCCTCGAACCACTCTTCCGTAGCAGACCGGCCGGTCATGCAGGCCGAGACGTTCGGCCTTCACCGACGCTGCTGTCGAGGTGAGTCGAGGCGTCGTTGGCCGCAACCAGATCGACAGCAGGAAGAGCGCGTCCAGGAAGCGGCCGAAGAGGCCGACTCTGCCAAGCCTCGGTTTCAGGAGCTTTCGCGCCGTCCGTCGAACGTCCTCCCGCACCACGGCCCGCCGTTCGTCGTCGCTGACGAAGCGCAGATGGGTGGACGGCGGATGACGACCGTCGAGGTCGCCAAGCGTCACATCGGTGGCAATGCAGGCAGCCGTCATCCGACCCGACCGTGGGAACAGTCGAGTTTCTCGCCGCGACCGAGTCCCCGACCACAACGTGCAGGCTTCGGCGAACGCGGTGGCTGATGCCGGAAAGAACAGTTCCCGTTCGTCGAAACGGAGGACAGGGAGATGTCTTCGTAGAAGCTCGTCATCGCTGACGGGAGGGGGATCTGACGACTCCACGACGTGAAACGTAGCGCCGATCGATCGGGTACCTTCCTACGGTGGCCGCGACCGATGAACGCCTTTGGCTGACCGACAACCCGCCGAGCAAGCGCTGGCCGCTCTATACCCGCGGCAACGTTGGCGAAGTGTTTCCCGAGGTCGTGCTGCCCCTCACCTGGGATTTGTTCGGCTCAGAAGCCGAGGGCGGCTGGCGAGAGGCCTACACCGAGATGGGGCTGGTGGCCGAAGGTGACTTCGACCAGGCCGACCCCATGACGATTCTGGGAGTGTTCGGCGGGTACTGCTACATCAACGCAAGCTACGTGAGGCTGGTCGGTGTCCGCGCTCCTGGCGGAAGTGTCGACCTCATCGACCAACAGTTTCTCGGCGAGTCCGATGCTCCTCCCTATCAACCTCAGCCGGGCGACCAGAATCGGGGGGCGACGGCTCGCTTGGGCCGAACCGCTCTCGGCTTGCTGGCCACCAAGGACCTTCCCGAGCTCGAGATGGACAAGCGGCGAGCCACTGCCTGGATCGAGCAGTACCCGGGAGTCGACGCCGAGGACGAGCTTCTCCTCGACTACCTACAGGCTTCCCGCACCATCTTCCGCCATCTGTTTCGGCGCCATATCTACAACACCATGGCGGTCGCCATGGTGTCAGGACCTCTGGTCGACCTGATGACCAAAATCGATCGTCAGAACCGGTTGGTCTCGGTTCTTTCAGGCATCGGCGATGTCGACTCGGCTGCCCCGTCGGCCGCCATGTGGGCGCTGGCCCATTCGCCACACCCCGAGGACTCACCGAAGTGGCAGGCCCAGTTCCACGACTTCCTCGCCGACTTCGGCAGTCGTGGACCGAACGAATGGGATCTGGGATCTGACCCCTGGGAGTTCCGTCCGGAGCTGGCGCTGTCGGCCATCGAACGGATGCGACATGCCGACCCGGCCAACGATCCAACAGAGCAGCAGGCCCGCCTCGTCCGTCAACGCGGCGTCGAAATCGCCGAGGTGAAAGGCCGCTTGTCAGTGCCCGATCGGGTGCTGTTCGATCGGGCACTTCGTTCCACCGCTGTTCTGTCCCAAGCCCGGGAGCGGTCCAAGACCACCATCATCAAGGTGGTTCACTCGACCAGACGAGCCCAGCGGGAGCTCGCCTGTCGAGCAGCCGAACGTGGTGGACCGGTCGACCCGACGCTCTCGTGCATGTTGAACCTCGAGGAGCTGAGCTCCTTC
>CALHBU010000209.1 GCA_937930655.1 uncultured Acidimicrobiales bacterium
GTAGCGGCGGGCTTCGCCTCGCCAACCTTCGCGCTCGAGACGGGCTGCCTGTTCCATGTGGATGGTTCGCTCGCCCCGACGCAGGTCGGCATCGTCCATGATGTCGTCGTGGATGAGGGCGAACGCCTGAAGCAGCTCGAACGAGGTGCAGACATCGATGATGTGGGCGTTGTCGGGCCCGTCGCCCACTGCGCTACCGCCAACGGCGCCCAGCCAGGCCCAATAGCAGAAGCCGGCTCGTAACCGTTTGCCACCCTGAATGATGCGGCCCAGTTCGGTGATGGCTTCGGCCAGGCGGTCATCGACCGCCTCCCAACGGTTTCGTTCGTCGGTGAGTAACCGCTCGATTCGTTGATCGACCAGCGCGGCAACATCGAGAAGTCCCTGCGGCGCTTCGCTCACTCGTTGGCTCCCGCCGGCGAGTCTGTCTCGCCTGCTGTGGAGCCCGGTGTCTTGCCCGGAGCGTTCTCTGACGTCTCGAGATCGGTCACGATGTCTTCCACATCGGACTGGACGGCCACCAACCGTTCCCGGCAATGGGTGATGAGCACCGCCGCCCGACGGACATCGGCGGCCAGACGGTCGACATCGACGGCCCTGCCTTCGAGCCCATCGAGAATCGTCTCCAGCTCGGCCAGCGCGCGGGTATAGCTGGCGGGCTCGGTCTGGTCGGCGGTGTCGTGCTCGGTCATGCTTCATCGCTCTGTGAGGCTTCGGTGGTGACACTGGTAAGAGTGCCATCGTTGACCGTAGTGATCAGTTCGGTCCCCGACGGCACCGCAGTGGCAGATGTAACAAGCTGACCATCAGCGGTGTGGGTGATGGACCAACCCCGGGCCAGGGCTCGTTGGGGGTCGAGGGCGTCGATCCTCACCGTCAGATTGTCCAGCTTGTGACCCGCCTGTTCGGTCGCTCGTCGACCGGCATTACCGAGACGGTTTATGGCCAGATCGAGGCGGCCGGTCTGCCGGGCAAGGGCTTCGGCGCTCAGCCGACCGAGTCGGGTGGCGGCCAGGTCGACCCGTCGCTCAAAGCCGGTCACGGCCTCTACCAGCGCAACCGCGACCGCGGTAGGGGTCTTGGCCGATCGGCAGGCGACCTGGTCGGCGACCGACGTATCGATCTCGTGTCCGACACCGACGATCACCGGATGGGGGCAGCGAGCAATGGCTCGGGCAACGTCCTCGTGGTCGAAGGTGGCCAGATCGGTTCTGGCCCCACCGCCTCTCACCAGAGCCACCACGTCCAGGTCCGTTTCGCTTCCGGCCGATTCGATGGCGGCCGCCACTTCGGCTGCCGCCTCGGCCCCCTGTACCCGGGTGTCGAAGAGCGTGATCTCGAACGGATAGTCGACCTGGCGGAGCTCGTCGAGGAAGTCGGCTTCGGCCGCGCTGCCGCCGCTGGTGACCAGCCCAACTCGTAGCGGAAGCAGCGGGAAACCCAGTTGCTTGTTGGCATCGAGCAAACCCTCGGCCTTGAGCTCGGCGAGGAGTCGGGCCTTGGCTTCCTCTAATTGGCCGAGGGTGTATGCCGGGTCGATGAGACTCATGATGAGCTGCACCCGGCCCTGCTTCGGGTAGTACGCCACCTCACCTCGAATACGAACCTCGGTGCCGTCTTCCATCCTGGCCGCGTTGGTCTTGCGGAGAATGGCGTTGACCCGGTGCCGAGACGCGGCGAACAAGGCCACAGGAAGGACGGCCTCGGGGCTTCGGCCCAGATCGGCCGGATCGATCAGATCGAAGTAGACATGGCCATTGGCCGAACGTTTCACGCCGGAAAGGACACCTCGAACCCACACCTCGTTGGGGAACGCGTCGGTGATCGTTCGAGTCACAGCGTCACAGACTTCGCTGACGGTGTAGCCGGGCTTCTGGTCCACGGAACGGAACGGTAGCGGTCCCGGCATCCCCGCCTTCACTGAGGGTGGTGAGTAACGTCGTTGGGTCCCGCAATTCTTGATGTATCAACGTGTCTGACCTGCCGGTTTCCCCAACGAACGAGCTGCCGTTCGATCCTCCGCTTAGTCCGGTGATCGATCTCGAACCGCTGATCAATCTCGCGCCCGGAAGACGGTCGGATTCAGCGATAGACGGCATCGTCGTCTCGACGGTCAATCCGACCAGCGGTCGGGCCCACATCATGTACATCAGCGAGAATCTGGCCTCGCTTCTGGGGTTCCGGCCCGACCAGCTTTTGGGCAAAGCGCCCGATGTGCTGTTTGCCCCCACCACTCCGGCTGAACAACTCGATGCCATTGCGGAGTTGGTCGAACAACGCCAGCAGGCGGTGGTCCGGTTGGAGCTGTTCCATGCCAGCGGCGCCCATATCCCGGTGCAGGCGTCGTTCCTGGAGATGCCGGCCTTCACCGGTGGCTGGCCGACCTTTCTGTCCATTTATCGGGATCTCTCCGCAGGCATCGGCGAGGATCAGCTGCTGGCTGACCAGTCAGCGATGCTCGACGCACTCGCTCGCGGTCATCACATCAATGACGTCCTGAATCAGGTAGCGGCCAGAGTCGAAGCCCAAGTCGATGGCGGGAGCTGTTGGATCGCCCTGGCCGACGGCATTGGCCTTCTCGAACCGATCGTTACCGGCTCGCAACCAGCCGCCCTGGTCGACCGCACCCTAAGCGATCTCACGCACAGTGGCCATTGGTCCACGCCCAGCTACTTTCGGGTTGTCGATCTCCAGGAAGATCTGGCGCTCCGCTTGCGAGAACAGGACATCGACTCGCTCTGGGTGTACCCCATTGCCGGCCCTGGCTATCAACGTCGGGGTTTGCTGGCGGTGGCCCACCGATCTCGTCCCGGTCCCTCGACCAACGAGGAGCGGGTGTTGAGTCATATGAGCCGGGTGGTGGCGGTGGCCGTCGATCGCAACGTCGCCGAGTCCAGCTTGGCCCATCAGGCCCTGCACGATCCGCTCACCCAGCTTCCCAACCGTGCGCTCATCATCGACCGCTTGGAGCAGGCCGTCGCCCGTCTCGGACGAGAACGGGCCCGCCTGGCCGTCTTGCTGGTCGACGTCGACCGCTTCAAGTCACTCAATGACTCGTGGGGTTCGGAGGTCGGCGACGAGGTGCTCATCGAGGTTTCCCGTCGCCTGCGTCGATCGGTCCGACTTGGTGACACGGTTGGTCGAATCGGCGGCGATCAGTTCCTCGTGCTCTGCCTGGCCAACGGCGACGGCGATGCCGAGGCTATGGCCCAGCGAGTGGTCAACGCGGTGGCGGCACCGGTGGCGGTAGCTAACGGTGAGGAAGTGCACATCACCGGTTCGGTTGGGGTGGTGTTGCTTGACGAGCCGGGACAGTCGCCGGCTGCTGTGATCAGCAGCGCCGAGACCGCATTGTCGAGTGCTATCGACAGCGGCCGTAGCCGCTACGCGATTTTCGAGAAGGGCCTGAAGCAGCAGGTCGTGGTTCGGCACGAGGTCGAACAGGCCTTGCATGTCGCCATAACCGACGACGAACTGGTACTGCACTACCAACCACTGGTCGAGATCGCCACCGGTCGCATGGTCGGGGCCGAGGCCCTGATCCGCTGGGACCGACCAGGCCACGGACTTCTCTCGCCCGCCGAGTTCATCGAGATTGCCGAAGACACCGGCCTGATCATCCCGCTCGGCGCGTGGGTTATCGACGAGGTGTGTCGTCAGTTGGCCAGCTGGCCGGTTGGCACCGATGGCCTGCGGCCCCATATCTCGGTCAACCTGTCGGCCCGCCAATTGGGCGACAGCTCGTTGGTCTCAACCATCTTGTCCAGCCTCGACCGTCACGGCGTGTCCACCGACTGGATCGGCTTCGAAGTGACCGAGTCAATGCGAGTCGAAGATGTCGAGGCGGCATCAGCCACTCTCAAACGGCTTGCCGCGTTGGGCTGCAAGTTGTCGATCGACGACTTTGGCATTGGCTACGCCACCCTCGACTATCTCCGCCGATTCTCGATGGCCGACACCATCAAGATCGACCGTTCGTTCGTTGATGGGCTGGGCCAGTCCCGGGAAGACACCGCCATCGTCACCGCGTCACTTGCTCTGGCCTCGTCGCTCGGGCTCACCGTGGTGGCCGAGGGCGTTGAGACCGTCGAGCAGTACGCCAAGCTGGCCGACCTCAACTGCGAGTTCGCCCAGGGCTATCTGCTGAGCAAGCCGGTGCATCTCGACGAGGCCCATGATCTCTGGGCCCGCCGCCAGCTGATCCTGCCACCGAGCACCATTTCTTCGTAGTGAGGCCTTCCTAGCGACTTCTTCCTAGGAGCTAGTTGACCGAGGCCGAGACCAGGAACGCGGTGACGACCGCTATGGCCCCGAAGACGGCGACCTCGATGGTCACCGTGCGGCGAAAGGTCACCAACCTGGCTGGCCGTTGGGCCAATCGAGGCACAACTCTGAAGTGATGGTGGGCCCCGATGACCAGTGCCGCCGCCACGGCCAGCATCTTGAGAAGAAGCAGCCGACCCCAGGAGGTGGCAAACAGCTCCGACCAACGGTCGAGAATCAGGAATGCCATGACCGCACCGGAGACCAACACCGGTGCCAATACTGCGGTGGCCAGTGACGCGAACCGGTTGGTCACTTCGATGGTGCCGGTGTTCGTGGTGCTGTCGGCGTGCCCTCTCTGGATGAGGGTGACGAGCAGGCCGAGGGTTCCGCCTGTCCAGACCCCGGCCGCAGACACGTGGGCCAAATTGGTAGCGGCCATTACCACCCGTGGGCCCTCGGAAACAGAGTGGCCGTCGAGCGCAAACGACGTCGCACTCAGTGCGGCACCGGCCAGGAGCGGCAACTGACGCCAACCGATTGGTGCGAGAGCACCGAACGCGAGCACCGTGCCAGCCACTGCCCGAACGCGAGCACCGTCCAGTCGGCGATCGGTCAGCACCTCAATGAATGGAAGGTCGAGCACCGTGGACAGCCCAGAAGCCTCGGTCACCGCGCCGACGACGATGATCAGTCCGGAGATGATGAGAAGCGTCTCGAGTAGCTCGGTCGGGCGCTTCTCGGGCAGGCACACCATGGCGAACGCCAGGATGCCAATCACCAGCAACGAGCCGCCGATTCCCAGGACCCGCCCGATGCTGACAATCAGCTGCGCCCTCGAGGTGTCACCTGCCGGAAGAAATTCCTCGACCGTCGACGTTGTTGCGATGGTAGAGCTGGTTGTTTCATTGGACGGAGGTGATGTTTGGAGATCGCCTTCAACCAGAAAGGCGAATCCACCGTCCACCGGGTGGCCGTCTTCGGCCGCAACGTTGTACCGCACCGCGACGTCACCAGGTTCGAGTGGGGAGTCCAGCCCCAAGGTCCAGGTGGTCCCTCCATCGACGGAGGTCACTTTTGGTTCGACGATCTGACCATCGGAAACCAACATCTCGAAGCCGGGGCCGTTCAAGGTCACCGGTTTGGTGAAGGTCACCGTGATCATGGTCACCGACTCGGTGACGATGGCACCGTCCGCCGGGTCAGACGACTCGAAGTCGGTATGGGCGGCAACCGGCAATGGGGCGAAGATCAGTAGACCAATCATCGCTGTTAGAGCCGCCAGTGCTTGCCGACATCGGTTCACTAGCGATCCTCCTGGCCGAGAGGGTGTCAGGCTTGGAGAACGTGCACAACGCACACCGCACCAATGCCCACCATATGAGCTGCACCGATCTTGGCGTTGGGCTGTTGTCTCTCGCCAGCTTCTCCTCGGAGTTGACGGGTGATCTCGGCGACCTGGCCGGTACCGGTTGGCCCGATGGGGTGACCCATGGCTAATAAACCGCCCGACGGGCTCAGCGCGCAACGGCCGCCCAGGTCGAATTGGCCCGACGCCACCAGGGAGGCGGCTTCCCCCGGGGCACACAGTCCAAGGGCCTCGGTGTAGAGCAGCTCCTCGATGCTGAACGCATCGTGGACCTCGAGGACGTCCACCTCTTTGGGGTCGACCGAGGCGGCATCGAAGGCCAGCCCTGCGGTCTCGGCGGTGAGGGCCGCATCGATGCCCTCGCCTGGCCCGTAGAGCCGTTCGGTTCGGGTTACCGACGACAACACCCGCACCGCCCGTGTCCGATCGATCCCGAGCCGCTCGATGGCCTCCCCTGAAGCCACGATCACCGCCGCCGCCCCTTCGCCGACTGGGCAGCACTGCAGGCGAGTCATCGAACCAGAAATCGGTTCGGCCATGATCTCTTCCATGGTGCGAACCTTTTGGCGCTGGGCGTAGGGGTTATGGGCGCCGTTGCGGTGGTTCTTGAGGGCGACCGCGGCCACCTCTTCGGCCGAGACACCGTGGGCGCTCATGTACTCCGAGGCCAAAAGGGCGAAGTGAGTGAACGGCACGATGGTGCCGCCCTCAAGGTTCTCGATGCCGGCCTGCCCCGGGGCGGCACCCAATCCTCCCCGTGGTTTGTCGACACCCATGGCCAGGACAACATCGCTCTGCCCCGACGCCACTTCCATGCAGGCCTGGGCCACCGCGGTCGAGCCGGAGGCCGAGGCGTTCTCGACCTGAGCCATTGGTATGCCGGTCGAGCCGAGACGGCTGAGCATGATTCGGCTGGAGCCCATACCCAACAGAGCGGTGCCGTTGTAGGCCGATTCGACATCGGTCCACTCGATGCCGGCATCGGCCAAGGCCGCCCTGGCCGCGGTGAGACCGAGGGTGACGTAGGTGGTCTTGGACTTGCGTTGATACTGATGAAAGCCGATGCCGACCACGAAGGTCTCGCGTTCGGCGAGCAGGTTGCGACTCATGATGTGACCGCCTCGGAAAGGGCTCCGGCCGGCGTGAAGCGAAGGTCGAGCAGTTCGATCCCATCGTCGTCGTGTCCGGTGGCTTCGGTGACCCCGACCACGTCGGTCCCCACCGCAGCCTCGGCGAGATCGCCAATGAGCACTGCCTTCACGCTCGGCCCGTCATCGAGCACGATGGTGGCCACCGTGAACGGTGTTTCCATCGCATCGTCGTGATGACGATGCACCGTCGCCAACGAATGAATGCGGCCCCGGGCGCTCAGTTCGACCGGTTCGAGTTGATCGGCCTCAGCACCGCATTGCTCGCATCCGTAGGGGTCGGGCGGGAACGCTACCCGTTCGCATCGGGTGCAGCGGTGCCCAACGATGACGATGGGTGGGCCGATCTGCATGAGACGGGGAAAGCGGGGGACTGGCGAACTAGTGGTCACAGGGATCAGTCTGTCGCTAGCGTGCGGTGCCCGCCATTAGCAAGCCCCAGAGCTAGGAGCAGCCGACATGACGCCAGTGCTGGAAGGTCTCCGGATCGTCGAAGGTTCAGCCTTCGTCGCCGCCCCATTGGGAGGCATGACCCTCGCCCAGTTGGGGGCCGATGTCATCCGCTTCGACAACATCGGAGGTGGCCTCGACTACAACCGTTGGCCGGTCACCAAGGAAGGCAACAGCCTGTTCTGGACCGGGTTGAACAAGGCCAAGCGGTCCATACAGGTCGACCTGCGAAGTCCGGAGGGTCGGGAGATCATCACCCAACTCATCACCGCCCCGGGCCCCGACTGCGGCATCTTCCTATCGAACTTTCCCGAGGGTGGTTGGTTGTCGGACGCAACCCTGCGGGCCGAACGAGAAGACCTCATCTACATGAACATCATCGGCAATCCCGATGAATCGACCGCGGTTGACTACACGGTCAACCCGGCATCGGGCTTCGCCATGGCCACTGGGCCGCAAGGGTCCAGCATGCCGACCAACCACGTACTGCCAGCCTGGGATACCGCAACCGGACTCACCACCGCCCTCGGTCTTCTCGCCGCCGAGCGCTATCGAAGCCGCACCGGTACCGGACAAATGGTCAAGATCTCGTTGACCGACGTGGCCTTCGCCATGGTGTCGAACCTTGGCTACCTGGCTCAGGCCCAGCTGCTGCGGGAGGACCGGGTTTCGGTGGGCAACGACCTCTATGGGGCCTTCGGTCGTGACTTCCCGACCCTCGACGATCGGCGGGTCATGGTGGTCGCTATCAGCGGTCGTCAGTGGCAGAGCCTGGTGGATGCCACCGAGATCGGAGCCCACCTGCCTGCTATCGAGCAGGCCCTCGGCCTTGACCTGAGCAAGGAAGGCGATCGCTACCAGGCCCGCGATGCGGTGGCGGCCTTCATCGCTCCTTTCATTGCTCGCCATGACCTCGAAGACCTGCGACGCATCTTTGATCAGCATGGCGTCTGCTGGGGCCCCTATCAGTCGTTTCTTCAACTGGTCGAGGAGGATCCACGCTGCTCGACCCAGAACCCCATGTTCGCCATGGTTGACCAACCGGGAGTCGGTCGGGTGCTGGCGCCCCGGACACCCCTGGACTTCCACGAGATCGACCGTGATCCGCCGGCTCCGGCCCCCAAGCTTGGGCAGCACACCGAGGAGATCCTTCTTGACGTGCTCGGTCTTCCGGCCCACGAAGTCGGGATTCTGCACGACAAGGGCATCGTGGCCGGGTCGGCCGAATGAGCGATCCCTCCACGTTCACCTGGCGAACCGGGACGGTCAGCTCCGGTGGCGAACAGATCTACTGGGAGCATGCCGGTAAGTCAGGACCGGTGGTGGTGCTGACCCACGGGGCTGGCGGGAGCCATGCCGTGTGGTTCCAGCAAGTTCCGGCGCTGTTGGCTGCCGGCTACCAGGTGCTTACCTGGGACAGCCGGGGCTTTGGCAACAGCTCGTACTCCACCGGGGTCATCGGTGCCGAGGCGGCGGCTATCGATTTGGTTGCGGTACTCGATCACCTTGGGTTGACCGATCCGGTACACCTGGTGGGCCAGTCGATGGGCGGTTGGTACGTCACCGAGTTTGCGCTCACCAACCCCGGTCGCACCCGCTCGCTGGCTCTCTGCGACACCATCGGTTCGCTCTACACCGACGAACTCCGCCAGGTCCTGGCTGACTTCCGCAGTCGTGGTGGGCTGGGCGGTGGCGGGATGGCCCCCGTCGTTGGCTCGACCATTGCTGCCAGTCGGGCCGACACAACCATGGCGTTCCTGTATCAGCAGCTCGGAACGTTCCACAGCCCACCGTTGGACGAGATCGGAAAGGTCCTGGGTGGGGCCGAACACACCCACGCCGAGGTCAGTGCCCTCGGGGTTCCCGTCTTGGTCCTAGCTGGCGACAGCGATCCCATCTTTCCACCCGCTCCACTCAAACGCATGTCCGAGCTGATTGACGGCGCGGCGTGGGTCGAGATAGCCGATGCCGGCCACTCGCCGTACTTCGAACAACCTCAGGCCTTCAACAAGGCATTGCTGGACTTCCTCTCGGGGTGAGCGGTGCCGCAGCGGTACGCTCGATGACACGACCGACTCCGCTGATGTCCCCCAACAAGACGAACCTCTCGTAGACGATCACCGCCTGGCCGCTGATCTAGCTCACCAGGCTGGTGTCGCGCTCACTGAGCTGCGGGAACGTCCCCAACCGGGTGGTTTCGACCCCTGGGGGCTTCGCGACGACGGCGACCGGTTGGCCCACAACCTGTTGGTTCAGCGGCTTAGCGAGCATCGGCCCGACGACATCGTCATGTCGGAGGAAGGCAAGGACGATCGGCGTCGACTCGATGCGGCCCGAACCTGGATCGTGGACCCCCTGGATGGCACCCACGACTATCCGTTCCTCGATTCGATGGAATGGGCGGTGCATGTTGCGCTGGTCGAGGATCAGCGACCGACGGCCGCCGCGGTTGCTGTTCCCGGCCTTGATCAGGTTTTCGCCACCGACCTCGATGGGCCGGGTGAGCCGTCCGAGCGCAACGAACCGCTGGTGATCTCCGGTCGATCCAACGCCTACCTGGCCTCCGAAGTGGCTGACGAAATCGGTGGAAAGGTCACGGCCTGTGGTTCGTCGGGAGTCAAGGCCATGCTGGTCGTCAGCGGCGCCGTTGACGTCTACGTGCATGGCAGTGGCCTCTACGAATGGGATGTTTGTGCCCCGGCGGCGGTAGCTGAAGCGCTCGGCATGGTGGTCACCGATCTGGAGGGCAACGAGATCCTCTACAACAAGTCGCAGCCGATCGTCAGAGGGTTCGTCGTGGCCCGCCCCGAGTTTGCCGAAGCCACCAGGGAGACCCTCGACCGCTTGGTCGGACCCGTTCGATGATCTAGAACTTCACGATGGACCAGATCCGAGTGTTCACCGCGGCCCGCATCCACACCATGGACCGTGGTCGGCCCGAGGCCGACGCGGTGGCAACGTCGGAGGGGCGGATCGTGTCGGTGGGTTCGTTGGAATCGATGGAACCCTGGCTCCGACGTAACCCCCACGTCGTCGACGACACCTACGCCGATCGGGTGTTGATGCCCGGCTTCATCGACCCTCACACCCACCTACGGATGTCGGGGACCTATATGGGTCTCAACTACGTCGGCCCCATCGAATCGGCATCGCCCACCGGGATCCGAGCGGGCCTACCCGATCGAGACGCGGTGCTCAATCAACTGCGAAGCTTGGCCAGCGAGGCATCGACCGGGCCCGACGGTCGCCCCGAACCCATCACCGCCTGGGGCTACGACCCGGCAACTCAGCTCGGTCACCTCGACCGGGACATGTTGGACCAGATCAGCGACACCGTGCCGCTTTGGGTGTGCGCCTACGCCCCGCACATCGTCTATGCCAACACGCCCATGATCGAACTGATTGGCGTGGACGAGAAGACCGATATGCACGGTCTTGGCCGGTACCCGGATGGTCGTCTCAATGGCTGGTTCATTGAGACCGGAGCCATCGGCCACGCCTTTAAGCCGGTGGCGGCCAGCGTGTACTCCGAGGGGTTCGGGCGGGAAGCCATCGCCCGCCTCGGTGGTGTGGCCCGAGACGCCGGCATCACCACCACCACCGACATGCTCTGGGGCTTTGAGAACTTCGAGACCGAATGGGATGAGCACCGGGCCGCCATCGACGACGGTTCGCTGCCACTCCGCATGTTGATGGTGCCGTTCGAGCCCCGACTCCGGAAGCGGTTCGGGGCCGACGCCCTCGACTTCCTGGCGTCGAAGCGAGCCGAAGGCGACGAACGCCTGGCCACCCACGGCGTGAAGTGGGTGAACGACGGGTCGTATCCGTCGATGACCCTGAAGCTCGGGTTTCCCGGCTACCTCGACGGCGAGGAGGGCCTGACCGGTGAAGACCCGTGGGACTCTCTCTTCGACCTGATGCTCCCGTACTGGAAGGCCGGAGTTCAGATCCACTCTCACGCCAACGGCGACGCCACCGTCGACATGACGCTCGATCTGTTGGAGCGCCTCCAGATGGCGCACCCCCGCTTTGATCACCGGTTTGTCATCGAGCACTACTGCCTGAGCACGCCGGCCCAAGCCCGACGTTTGGCCGCCCTTGGCGGCGGCGCCAGCGTCAATGCGTACTTCGTTCGGTTCCGGGCTCAGATGCACGCCGATAGCGGCTTTGGCCCCGACCGCTCGGAGGCCACCGCCCGGCTTGGGTCGCTGGAACGAGCCGGCGCGTTCTTTGCCGTGCACAGCGACTTCAATCTGGTCGTCACCCCGCTGTCGCCGCTACTGGTTGCCGAGATCGCAGCAACCAGGATTGGAGCCGATGGCGTCACGGTCTTGGCCCCGGGCGAGCGGATCTCGGTCGACCGAGCTCTTCGGGCCATCACCGTCGATGCCGCTCACCTACTGCATCAGGACCATCGCATTGGGTCCATCGAAGTTGGGAAGCTGGCCGATCTCACCGTTCTGGCTGACGATCCCTACGAGGTGGCGCCGACCGACATTGGGGGCATCGAGGTGATCGGCACGGTCCTGGGCGGTGAACCGACGTGAACGCCGGTGGACACGGTGGGCTGAGCTGTACCAACATGACCGGCCGATGACGAAACTCGGGGCGACCGATATCGCAGCGTTCGATCTGGAGCAGATGTTCCAGTCGTTGCAGCTCGAACTCGACGCTCACCGTCCCCGTGACGGTGAAGCGTCCAAAGACTCGGCCCGACAATTGGTTCCAGTGACACTGCTCACTGGGTTCCTCGGCGCTGGGAAGTCAACGCTGCTCGCTGGCGTGCTCTGCGATCCACCCGATGGCGTGGTGGTTCGAGCACTGGTGAACGATGTTGGCGAACTCCCCCTCGATCCGAGTCTTGTCGTTGATGGTGCCGATCTCGAGGTCGAGTTGAGCAACGGCTGCGGCTGCTGCTCCTCATCAGACGATCTTGGAGAAGCACTCTCTCGTTTGGCGGCTTCCGGGGCTGACGTCGTGATCTTTGAGGCCAGTGGTCTCGCAGATCCGTTTGCGTTGGCCCAGTTAGTAGAAGGAAATCCCGATGTTGATCTGGACAGGGTGGTCGTTGCGGTCGACGCCCTGTCACTTCAGGAGGTTCTCGATGACGTCAGACTCTCGCCCGTTCTACGACGGCAACTTGATGCAGCGGAGGCGGTTGTCATGACCGGCGCCGACCGACTCGAGGGGACCCGTCTCGACGCCGCCCTCGCTCAGCTCTCCGAGCTCGTACCTGGCCGCACCATCGTGGCGTCAGAGCCTGAACGGCTCGCTACCGCTGCGCTGTTGCCGGGTTCGGTCAGAGGTGCCGCGCTACCAACCGACGGGGACGCCCCGGGCCATCCGATGGTGACTCTCACCGTCGAGCAGACGGCGCCCGTGTCCCTCGTTGAGCTAGAGCAGACCATGGCCGACCTTCCCCCGACGCTTGTCCGGTGCAAAGGTCTGCTCTCCACCCACGACCAGGGTGCGGTTGCGGTTCAGGCCACTCCCGCTGGTTGGGACGTCGACCCAATCGACGATGACCGTCCAGCCATGGTCACCATCGTCGGCACCGAAGCCGCCGACGTAGCTGCGGTAGCCGTCGCCCTCGGCTGCCCGTAGCACTCGCTTAGATGGCGTAGACCTCGTAGGTGACCGATTCGGGGCCTGCGGTTCCGATACCGACAGCCTGAACATCGTTGAGCCAGGAATACTTTTCGGCGCCGGTCTCGAAGGTCGGGGCCGAACGGATGGACGTGGTGCCATCGTCGTTCGGGGTGCCGATGCCCTGATAGGTCATGAGGATGGACTCGCCATCGTCGGTGACCAGCTGAAGCCGAACATCAAGGTGGATCGTGCGGTTCTTCCGGGCGTGAACCCAGTCGCCGGCCGGAGCCACGATTGTTCCCTTGATGTTCGGCCCGGCAAACTCGCCTCCGGACACCGGCGCAATAAGCCGGGTTCCCGTTGGGCCGTTTCGAATCACGGCGTGTGAGTTGTCGCCAAGCAGTGCGGTAAGAGTGAACAGGAACTCGACATCGATCTGTGACGTAGCCATGTCGTGAACCCTAGTTGTACTTGCTCCCCGGTCGAAGAGCCGCCGGGGACTTAGAGGGCGCCGAGAGCGGCGTCGTAGTTGGGCTCGTTGGCGATCTCCGAAACCAGTTCGGAGTGCACGACCTCGCCAGCGCCGTTCAGCACAACGACGGCTCGGGCGCAGAGGCCTTCAAGCTTGCCGTCGGACATGGCGACGCCGAAGTTCTCCAGGAACTCAGGGTTCTTGAAGGTGGACGCGGTCTTGACGTTCTCCAGGCCTTCAGAACCGCAGAAGCGACCCTGAGCGAAGGGCAGATCGGCCGAGACGCAGAGCACGGTGGTGTTGTCGAGGGAGGCAGCCTTTTCGTTGAAGGTGCGGACGCTGGTGGCGCAGGTGGGGGTGTCGACGCTCGGGAAAATGTTGAGCACCAGGTTCTGGCCGGCGAAGTCGGCCTTGGACATGGCTGACAGATCGCCAGCGGTGAGCGTGAAGTCGGGGCTGGCTGCGCCGGCTGCGGGGACGGTGCCGCTTGTGTTGACCGGGTTACCGCCGAGGGTGATTTCTGCCATGGGAGTGCTCGCTTTCGAGTGCATCGAGTGGGGTGTACTTGCTCGTCGAATCTACTGGCTGCAAACCAAGAGACCCCACCGATGGCAGGACGGTGATGTTCGACCAACCGACCGAGGATTGGCTAGCTTCACCATGTGGGGCGACGCCGTCTCGGTAAGCACGGGAGTTGCTAGTGGGCGATCTGATCACTGAGCTCGCTCCGTTGGGCATCACTCGGATGTTGGACGATGGCGAACTTCTGTGTCTCCAGGGTGAACCGGGGCGCGAGGCCTACCTGGTGCTGGATGGGGCGATCGCTGCGTCGATTGAGCACGGCGACTCGGTCATCACCGTGGGGAAACACACCGCAGGGTCCCTGGTTGGCGAGGTGACTGCAGTGGTTGGCGGCACCCGTATCGCCACGCTCCGGTCACGAGGTCGGACCACGCTCAGCGTGATTGATCAGGCAGTCCTGTCGGAGTGGCTCGACAGTCATCCGGTCGAGGCGGCCTCGGCGCTTGCTACCGCCAGAGAACGTACAGATCGGACCAGAGTGGCGGCCCAACTGGCCGCTCAGCTGGGTCCTGGAAGCGAAGAACTGGCCGGAGCTATTGCCCAGCGGATGAGCTGGCGGTCGGTCCCCGCCGGTGAGGTGCTGTACCGCAAGGGTGAATCAGCGACCGCCGCCTTCTTCCTGGTCAGCGGTAGAGCACAGCTCGACTTCGGTGATGGTCGGACGAGTTTGATGGGTAGTGGCGAGCTCATCGGCGCCGTCGAGGCCCTTGAGGAGGAACCCCGACCGGCGACCGCCATGGCGGTTCGCCATCTCACTGTTGGCCAGCTGAACGTGAGCGACTTTCTTGACCTTGTCACCACCGAACCGTTGGCCGCTGTTCGTCTGGTTAGGCGGGTGATCTCGGCTCCTGTGTCGGCTCGGGCCGGCCGGTCGAGGTCGCTGGCCGTGGTAGCGGTTGGTGACATGTCGGTCGAACAACTAGGTCTACCGCTGGGCGAAGCCATCGGCTCACTGTGCGACGCTGTCCTGCTAACGCCGGACCGGGTCGACCGCCTCCTCGGCTCACCGGGGATTGCCCAGGTGTCGGTAGGGGCGAGCGGCGAGATCCGGCTGGCCGAGCTGTTTCATCAGGTCGAGGTCGACAACGACGTCGTCTTGTTGGCGGCCAGCGCCGAGCCTTCGGAATGGCTGGACCGGGTTCTTCGCCATGCCGATCAGGTGGTGCTGGTTTCGGCCGCTCACCCCATTGGCGAACAGGCAAAGACCATCGACCGGGTCATGGCCCAGTTGCGACAGCAGGGCCGCCAGGTCCCAACCTGGCTCGGGTTGCAGCACCCGCCGCGAGCACCCCGAGCCCGGAAGACATCAGACGTCGCCAGTCGCTTTGGCGTGGATGAAGTGCACCATCTTCGGTCCGATTCAAGTGGCGACCTTGCTCGGCTGGCTCGGCTGGCCGTTGGGCGGGGCACCGCAGTGGTCCTCAGCGGTGGTGGCGCTCGTGGCTTTGCTCACATCGGGGTGTTTCAGAGTTTGGCTGAGTGTGGTTTGTCCGTCGACCGAGTGGTCGGTGCCTCGATGGGGTCGGTGATCGCCGCCGCGGTGGCCCAAGGCCTTGACGGCACCGATCTGCTGGACGTTGTTGAGCGTCAGTTCGAAGGATTGCTGGACTACACGGTGCCGATGGTGTCGTTGCTCAAAGGCGAGAAGATCTCCGACAACATCAGAGCTCAGTGGGGGTCCTACGACATCGAGGACCTGTGGTTGCCGTTCAGTTGTGTGTCGACCAACCTCACCCAATCCCGTAGCGAGATCCATCGCCATGGCCCAGTTCACCAGGCGGTTCGAGCTTCGGTTGCGCTACCTGGCATTCTGCCGCCGGTTCCCTTCGGTCGAGATCTGTTGATCGACGGCGGTGTGCTGGACAATCTGCCGATCAGCTTGGTTCAGGATGACCCGTCGATTAGCACCATCATTGCGGTCGACGTATCGCCAACCCGTGGCCCGAGTGCGCCGTCGGCCTTTGGTCCGGCCGTCTCCGGCTGGTCGGCGGTCGCCGACCGGGTGCGGGGCAAGCGGACCCTGCCAACCCTGGCCTCGGTGTTGATGCGCTCGGTGTCGGTGGGCTCAGCCCGGGTTCGCGACCAGTACCTGGCCGAGGGCTTGGCCGACCTGTACCTGGACCTCGATCTCGGAGGGGTCGGGCTTCTCGACTTCACTGACGTCCGGCCGATCGCCCAGCGGGGCTACGAAGCGGCACACCCACAACTGCAAGCGTGGGCCTTGGATCAGGCCGGCCAGCCAGGGACACCTTCATCGAGCGGCACACCGAAGGTGTTGAGGAACCCCGAAACCAGTCGGTAGAAACCGGCGGTGACGACCAGCTCGATCAGCTGAGCCTCGTCCCACTTGGTGGCCAGAGCGGCGAAGGTCTCGTCGCTGACGCAGTCGTCGGCCGCCAGTTCGTCAGCCATGGCGATGAGGTGAGCATCGTCGTCGCTCCACTGGTGGTCTGCGCCCGCCAGTCCGGCGATCTCGGCCTCGGTCAGCCCGCACCTCAGACCAATCTCGGTGTGTTGGCCGAACTCGTAGACGGCATTGGCCCGCCAACCGATTCGGAGGATGACGATCTCCCGTTCACGCTCGGGGATCAGACCCTTGTTGAGGATGTAGCCGCCCAGCAGGTTGAAGCGTTTGAACAGCTTTGGGTGATGGGACAGGACCCGGAAGATGTTGAGTGGCGTGCCGTCGCGGCTGATCGCCCCGGCCAGGATCTCTTGCACCTCGGCATCGGGCTCTTCGACGAAGGGAATGCGAAGCTGCGTTGGCCGGTCAGCCATGGCGACTACTCCTGGACCAGTTCAATCAGGGTGCCGAAGCTGCCCTTGGGGTGGACGAACGCCACCGTGGTGCCCCGAGAGCCGGGCCGGGGAGCCTTGTCGATGGCGGTGGCGCCAGCAGCCACCATCTGCTCGAGCGCTGCCGCGCAATCATCGACCCGGTAGCCCACGTGATGAAGGCCTTCGCCTCGCTTCTCGATGGCCTTGGCGATGGGCGAGTCGTCACGAGTGGCGGCGGTGAGCTGAATGTACGAGTCGGCCACCTTGACCGACGCTTCTTCGACACCGTCACTTTCGACAATCTCACGGTGGTGAACTTCGGCGCCGAATGCGTCGGCGTAGTACTCGATGGCCGCTTCGAGATCTCGAACGGCAATGGCAATATGGTCGATCTCGGTGAGAATCATGAACCCAAGTTTACGGGCCTGCCTAAAAATCAGCGAAGCCGCCGTTCACTACGTTCACTAACTAAGTTGCTCGCTGCGCTCACAACTCAGGTGAGGCGATAGCCGAACCGTGAGGCTGCGGAGCGGAGCGCAGCAGCGGTTCGCGTGAAACCCAGATCGGCGAAGCCGGTGAGGCGATAGCCGAACCTATAAAAGAGAGTCGGCGTGGCGGCGGAACATGGTGATCTTGTCCTCGCCGATCTTCTCCCGCTTCTCCTGGTCGGTGATGCCCTGGCCTTCGGCGTCGGACAGGCACAACACGCCGAGCTTGCCCTCGTGCTTGTTGTGGTGGACCTGGAGCGCGGCCTCACCGACATCGGTCAGCGGATGCACGGCTGACAGGATCGGCTGAATGGCACCCCGGTCGATGAGGCGATTCATCTGCCATGCTTCGCCGTAGTTGGCGAAGTGGCTCGACACGATCTGCTTCAGCTTCATCCACAGATGACGGTTGTCGTACTCGATCATGTAGCCCGACGTGGCGGCGCAGGTAACGATGACGCCTCCTCGCTTGGCGGCGAAAACCGAGGCGCCCATGGTCTGGCGGCCAGGATGCTCGAACACGATGTCGGGGTCTTCACCGACGAGGTCACGGATTCGCTTGCCGAACCGACGCCACTCGCCCTCGTCCTGCTCGTGCTCGTTCTTCCAGAACTGGAAGTCCTCGCCGCGACGGTCGATGACCGCCTCGCAACCCATTTCGTTGAGAAGCTCGGCCTTCTCAGGCGACGACACGACACCAATGGGGGTGCCACCACCGTTGAGGACCAGTTGAGTCGCATAGCCGCCAAGGCCGCCGGTGGCTCCCCAGATGAGGACGTTGTCGCCCATCTTCATGGACGCCGCATTGTTGCTGACCAGCATGCGATAGCTCGTTGAAGCACAGAGGGCGTTGACCGCGGCTTCCTCCCAGCTGAGGTGCGTGGGCTTGGGCATGAGCTGGTTGGCCTTGGCGATGGTGAGATCGGCCAAGCCACCAAAGTTGGTTTCGAAGCCCCAGATCCGCTGGTTGGCACCCTTCATGGAGTCGTTGTGAGACGAAGGGTCCTGGTCGTCGACGTAGTTGCAATGGAGCACAACACGGTCGCCGGGCTTCCAGTTTCGAACGGCGGAGCCAACTCGGACGACGACGCCGGAGCCATCGGAACCAATGATGTGGTAGGGCAGATTGTGACGCTGACCCCAGATGCTCTCTCGGCCGAGACGCTCGAGGAAGCCGAAGGTCGGGAGCGGCTCGAAGATCGAGGTCCAGACTGTGTTGAAGTTGATGGAGCTGGCCATCAGAGCCACATAGACCTCGTCGGGCGCCAACTCCGGTGTTGGAACGTCGCCGACGTGGATGGACTTGCGGGGATCCTTGTCCCACGAATCGACGCCTTCGAACATGCCCATCTCGTCCCTGAGCACATGGGCAGCCCGGTAGTGGTCGGGCAACGGCAGGTTGGCTATTTCGGTGCCGGTGGCGTCGGCCTTGATCGCGTCAAGATATTGCTGCATGGTCTGAAGGTAACGGGTGGAAGTCGAAGCCCAAAGAGGCAAATGACCATCTCAACTGGTTAGCCCGCCGATATCGCGAGGGAAGCACGGTCTGCGAAGATTCATTTCGCGATCGCAAGCGCTCACAAGAAATCGGAACCTGCCGAATGGATAGTCTCCCCGTGTTTGGAAGGATCTCCCGTGGTACTGAAACCCGAAGACATCGAGCAGAGCGACTTCACTACGAGCCGCCGTGGCTACGACAAGGATGAGGTTCGCGCCTTCCTCCAGAAGGTGGCGGGTGATGTCCGCGGGCTCCAAGAGCAGGGCGTTCAGGAATTCAGCCCCAACTCGGAGGCTGCCGCCTACCTGCCCCAGTCGGATTCGTCCGACCTCGGTGGCGAGGACAGGTTCGGCGCTCTTGGTGACCGCATCGCCACCTTGCTGCGCGAAGCCCATGACGCCTCAGAGCAGACGAGGGAGACTGCAAACAACGAGGCCACGGACATTCGCACCACTGCGGCTACCGAGCTGGAAGAAGCCCGGGCCGAGGCCGAGCGGATTCGTCAAGAGGCCGCCGACTATCGGGTGCAGGTCGACGAGGAAGCCATTCAGATCCGCAACCAGGCGGAGATCGACGGAAACGCTCGTTTGGACGAGCGCCGGGCCCTGATCGAAGAGCAGGAAGTCGAGATCGCGGCCGAGCGGGAAACCGCCATGGCCGAGCTCTCCGATGCTCGTTCCCAGGTCGCCAGCCTCCTGCAGGAAGCGCGGGCTCAGAGCGAGTTCATCAAGCGCGAGGCCGAGGAGATCATCCGAGCCAAGGTCCGTGCCAACATGGACAAGGCGCAGCGTCGTATCGACATTCTGCGAACCACCGAAGAATCGTCGAAGGACCGGATTCTCACTGCCCAACGAGAGCTCGAGTCGGCGCTCACCCGTCTCGAAGCCGAGCCCCTTCCTGAGTTCCCGGCTGATACCGAGGACGCAGTTGTGCTTGAGGCCGAAGGCCGTGTGGCCGAAGCTGAACTGGCTGCGGCCGCCGAGGCGGATGTGGTCGAGGCAGACGTCGTCGTAGAGGCGGAAGCCGTTGCGGCGGACGTGGTCGAGGCAGACATCATCCAAGCCGAGGCCGTCGAAGCCCCGGTCGACCAAACAGATTCAGGCGAGACAGCCATCGAAACAGTTGAAGACGAAGACGCAACCGAGGAACAGCCGTTCACCAGCGCCTTCGACTCCGGTGCATCCCAGACCGCTCAGGTTGACCAGGCCGACCAGACCCAGGACTGGGGCTATGAGCCGGTTGCCGATCGCGAGGAGCCTGCTCCGCCCACCTCTCCATGGGACCTGGGTACTGCGAGCAAGGCCCCCAGTGGCGGCATGTTCGACCTTGGCGAGGCCAGCTCAGCTCCCGCATCCGAAGAGAGCGATGCGTCAACGAGTGGTGAAGTCGAGACCGAGACGTTTGAAACGTCTACAGCCTCGACGGGCGACACCAGTGTGTTCGAATCGCCAACGGCTCCCCAGCAGCCAACATCGGAGCCGGTTGCCTCGGCTGACTACGAACAGGACACCGAACTGGTCGGCGCCTCGGTATCGGCCGGCGACCCATCGCCTGAAGAAGCAACAGACAACGAAGACGCGTTGGCCCGGCTGGTCCGGGAAGCAATGCAGCGAGCCGTCGACAGCGCTCGCGGCGATAGCTGAGCCCCACTAACAACTAAACCCTTTGGGCTGGTCAGGACTTGTTTACAACAAGTTCACGGAGGGTGACTTGTCAAGGGCTCTTCGATGTCGTAACGTAACTGTCACGAAGTCGTTGCGGTTGTCTGATCAATCATCTGGCAGGCCCCCACAATTGACCGAAGACACCGGGTCGGTGAACTCCTCTCCCCGCCGACCCGGTTGTCGCGTTCGGCAATACATGCCCTGGTCAGAGGGCCGCGTCGGGGGCTAGGCCAAGGCCTGGCGGCCTTCCAGGGCCCGTCCGAGCGTGAGCTCGTCGGCGTACTCCAGATCGCCACCGACTGGAAGGCCGGATGCCAACCGCGTGACCTTGACGTCAAAAGGTTGCAACACCTTCGACGCGATGAACGATGCAGTGGTCTCGCCCTCAATGTTGGGGTTGGTGCAGAGGATCACCTCGGTGATGTCCTCGGCAGCAAGACGGTGAGCCAGTTCTTTGATCTTCAATTGCTCAGGCCCGACGCCTTCGAGCATGTTGATGGACCCTTGGAGCACGTGATAGCGGCCTCGGAATGCGCCGGTCTTCTCGATGGCTGCAATGTCCTTGGGCTCCTCGACTACGCAGATGACGTGCTGGTCCCGCTTGGGATCACCGCAGATTTCGCATTCCGAACCCTCGGAGATGTTGAAGCACCGGTCACAGAATGACACCGACGACTTCATATCGACGATGGCATCGGCCAGTCGTTGGGCATCGATGGTCTCCGCCTTCAACAGGTGGAAGGCGATCCGCTGGGCGGACTTTGGCCCGATCCCGGGCAACCGGCCGAGTTCGTCGATGAGGATCTCGACTGGCTTGGCGTAGGCGCTCACGAGCCGCCGAGCATGCCGCCCAGCCCACCGAGGTCCACATCGCCCATCGCACTCTGTTGAATTTCCATGACCTGGGCGGCTCCGTCCCGCAACGCGGTAAGGAAGAGATCTTCCAGCATCTCGACATCGGAGGGATCAACAACCTCGGGGTTGATAGCCACCGACCGGAACTCGCCGGCCCCGGTCATCTCGATGGAGACTTTCCCACCCCCGGCGGTGCCGTGAATGATCTGCTGAGCTTGCTCTTCCTGAGCCGTCGCCATCTGTTCCTGCATGGCCTGGGCCTGCTCAAGGAGGGCGCTGAGGTCGAAACCACCTTCGTCTGTCATGAGTGTGATCCTAGGGGTGGGGGATTTCAGGAGTCGGGAGCATCGATGACTGTTGCTCCCGGGAAGGCTTCGGTGAGTCGATCCAGACTGTTCGATGCGACATCGGTGGCGTTCTCGAGTTGTGACACATCGCCGATTTCTTCGGCCGTCTGGGTGTCGGGAGCCGGTGTCGGAGCGGCTGCGGCAGTCGGCGTGGCGGGAGCAGGACTGGACCCATCGACGACGAGCTGGATGGTGAGGGGGCGACCGAATCGGGTTTGAAGGGCAGCCTCGACCTCGGCCCGGACTTCCTCGCACCGAGGCACGACGTGTTCGTTCGGTAGGGCAAAGGTGGCGTTGTCGCCGTCGAGAGCTGTGAAGTGACCAAGCTTGAACCGGGCCCGGACCTTTTGGGGGAGCTCGTCGAGGAGTCCGCCGACGAACGTCCTGGTGAGTTGATCAAGGGTGACAGGG
>CALHBU010000210.1 GCA_937930655.1 uncultured Acidimicrobiales bacterium
GGCCCGGTCATCCAAAGGATGGTGCCGTCGGCAAGCCGTCCTGTGACTTTCAGCAGCTGGGTTCCAAGCGCCGCCATCATGACCTTGGGTGCGGGCGCGTCGATCTGGATGTCGGCTTTGGTCGTGAGTGTCTCGCCCTCGTAGCGCACCTTCTTGTCGTGCAGGAGCGGGCCGAGAATCTCGAGGTACTCCCGGAGGTGGCGGATCGGCTTGTCGAACGAAATGTTCCAACTCCCTTCGACCACGGGTTTGTGGGATGGCCCGATGCCGAGAACCAGCCGACCATCGATGGCGGCGTTCACCGTGAGCGCCTGTTGCGCCAACATTTGTGGGTGGCGGGGGTAGGTCGGCACGACGGCGGTGGCAAAGGTGATGTTGGGTACGGTCTGGCCAGCAACCGCGATCGCCGTGAGGGTGTCGAGCCCGAAGGTCTGCGGAATCCAGAGGCTGTCGAGGCCCTCGTCGTTCGCCTGGCTAGCCAGGCTGGTGAGGTTGTCGATGGTGTCAACGAAGGCAAAGAGTCCGATTTTCATGTCTGCATCCTCGCAGCCAACTGGGGTACTGGCCATCCGGCTGCTAAACCAAACGAAGAAAAGGAGAGCGCTATGACTGGCATGTATTACGAAGAGTTCGAGATCGGCAAGAGGTACGAGCACCAGCCCGGTCGCACCGTGACCGAGGCCGACAACCTGTTGTTCACGACGCTGTCGATGAATCCGCAGTCACTGCATCTCGACGCGGTCTTCGCCGGTCAGTCCCAGTTCGAGCAGATCCTGGTGAACTCGCTGTTTACCCTGGCCACCGTCATCGGACTATCGGTTGGAGATACCACCGTTGGAACCACGGTTGGAAATCTCGGCTTCGACGAGACCAAGTTCCCCAACCCGGTCTTCATTGGCGACACCATCTTCTCTTCGACCGTGATTCTCGAGAAGCGCGAATCGAACAGCCGACCCGATTGGGGCATCGTCACCTTCTCCCATGAGGGACACAACCAGAAGGGCGAGCTCATCTGTACCTGTATCCGCAAGGGCATGATGATCAAGCGGTCGTCTTTGGCCGAGGGTGAGGAACCCGGCATCTGGCACGGCAGCCGAGCCGCTGAGGAGCAGGGCTGATGGCGACTGTTCGACGGTGCGCCCACTTTGTGCCGGGCGCTAACGAGAAGATGCTCAACAAGGCAATGGCCACCGAGGCTGATGCCCTGGTGCTCGATCTCGAAGACGCCGTGACGCCTGAGAACAAGGACGAAGCCCGGGGCATCGTCTCCGGTTGGCTGGCCGACGTTGACTTTGGTCGTCAGGAGCGAATGGTCCGCATCAACCCTCTGGAGACCCCGTGGTTCCGAGCCGATGTCGAAGCGACGATGGTCAATCCACCCGACAGTTACCTGATCCCCAAGATCCACAGTGGCGACGACGTCCGCCTGATCGATCGCATCATCACTGACCTTGAAGCCCAGCAC
Organism: uncultured Acidimicrobiales bacterium; assembly: GCA_937930655.1. Taxonomy (GTDB): domain Bacteria; phylum Actinomycetota; class Acidimicrobiia; order Acidimicrobiales; family SZUA-35; genus JAHECQ01. The sequence goes on from CALHBU010000210.1 coordinate 1,466, forward strand.
GGCCATGAGCCGGGTGGCGTAAAACTGGTGGTGCTGGGTACCGAAACCGCAGCCGGGTTTCAGAACATCGCCGGTATCCCGTGTGTTCCCCGGGTCGACGCTCTCACCTGGGGAGCTGAAGATCTTTCGGCCGCTCTTGGTGCACGACGCAACCGGGGCGACGATGGCAAGTACCTGCCACTGTTCGAGCAGGCCAGAACGGCGTGCATGGTCTCGGCCGCGGCCGCCGGTGTGCAGCCGATGGACACCGTCTTCACCGACGTCACCGATCCCGATGCGCTCCGACAGGACTGTCTCGATGGCGCCTGGATCGGGTTTACCGGCAAGATCAGCATCCATCCCAGTCAGATCGATGTGATCAACGAGGTCTTCACTCCGAGCGAAGAAGACATCGCTCGAGCCCAGGCGCTGCTCGACGAACTGGTCGTCCAACAGGCGCAGGGCAAGATGGCCTTCCGCTTCGAAGGTCAGATGGTCGACGTCCCCCACTTCACCCAAGCCAAACGCATCATTGCCCTGGCCGAAGCCCTCAAGGAAGGTAGCTAGTCATGAGCCGTCTTGACGGGAAAGTTGCACTCATCACCGGGGGAGCCCGAGGCCAGGGCGCCGAGGAGGGGCGGTTGTTCACCTCCCACGGCGCCACTGTTGTGCTCACCGATGTTCTCGACGAAGAGGGAGAGCAGACGGCAGGCGCCATCGACAACGCCAGCTACCGGCATCTCGACGTTCGCTCCGAGTCGGAATGGGAAGCTGTGGTGGGCGAGGTCATGGCCGAACACGGCCGGATCGACGTGCTGGTGAACAACGCCGGCATCGATCTGGTGAAGAAGCTGTCGGCCACCACCCTGGAAGAGTTCGAGCGGGTCGTTGCCATCAACCAGACCGGCACGTTCCTCGGCATGAAGACAGTGGCCAACGCCATGATCTCGGCCGAGCAGCCGTGTTCGATCATCAACATCAGCTCGGTGGCTGGTCTCCAGGGTGTGGCCAACCATGCGGCCTACACCGGCACCAAGTTTGCCGTCACCGGTATCACCAAGGCCGCGGCCAAGGAGTGGGGTCGCTACGGCATCCGGGTGAACTCAGTCCACCCGGGCATGATCGAGACACCTATGACCGAGGACTTGCGGGCCTTCACCGACCCCGAGATTCGGGTCAAAGCCGAGCGGACGGTTCCGCTTGGTCGGATGGGTCAGTCGATCGATATCGCCAACATGGTGTTGTTTCTGGCCAGCGAAGAGTCGAGCTACTGCACCGGCCAGGCCTTCACCGTCGACGGTGGCATTCAGCCCTAGGGCAGGTCGGGCCGACGCTCAGCTGGTGTTTTCGGTCCAGCCGGCGCCGTCCCACCAGCGCCAGTCGGTCTCACCCCGAGGGTCCGGATACCAACCGGCGGCTTGGGTGGCCGTCGCTTGGGGCTGGACCGTTGCGGCTACTGCCGGCGCGCCACCGACCACCTCGCTCAAACGAGGTATCGCCTTGTCGAGAGTGACGAACGCGAGTAGCACGGCGGCCGCTCGGGTGCCGTTGGCGACCAGTGAAAGCATGGACTGGAGAAGGTCCGGCAAATAGGTGCCGATGGGGACAACCAACAACACCCAACCGATGAAGCCGGCGACAACAATGAGCCAATAGGCCTGGTCGTACTTCCTGGTTACCGACAGCAGGACCCAGAGGCCGGCGGTGATGACCATCGAGAAGAGGGCAATCCAACCGATTCTCCAGACGGCTCGACGGAACAGGCTGTCCCACAGGCCAGCGCCATCGGCCAGGTTGAACAAGACCGAGTTCACGACGCCGTTGACGAGCAGCAGAAAACCAAAGCCAGCCAGGATCCTGACGACAGGATTCTGGAGAAGCTTCTCTACTGCTTCAGGAGCGATCATCAGAAGGCGATCACGCTGCGAGCGACCTCGCCCGCTTTCATCAGCTCGTAGCCCTCGTTGACCTCATCGAGGGTGATGGTGCGGGACACCATCTCGTCGATGAGAAGTCGCCCGTCGAGGTACATGTCGATCATGCGGGGAATGTCGGTGCGGAATTGGTTGGAGCCCATCATCGAGCCCTGGAGCTTTTTCTCCTGGAGGAAGTCGATGCCCCGCAGTTCGACAATGTCCTTGGAGGGAACCATGCCAATAACGGTGGCGGTGCCACCCAACGCCAGCATGTCGAACGCCTGCCGGACGGTCTGCGAGCGGCCGATGGCCTCGAATGAGTAGTCGACGCCGCCCTTGGAAATCTCCCGCACTGCACCGACGACATCCTCAACCTCTGATGCGTTGACGAAATGAGTGCCGCCCATCTGACCCGCTGTTTCCAGCTTCGACGACGAGATGTCGACGACGATGATCTTGTTGGCTCCTGCGATACGGGCGCCCTGAATGGCGGCCAGGCCAATGCCGCCGGCACCGATAACACAGACGGTGCTGCCAACTTCGACTTTGGCGGTGCGAACGGCGGCGCCAAAGCCGGTGGTAATGCCACAACCGATCAGGCAGGCTTTGTCGAGCGGCATCTCTTCGGTCACCTTCACCAGCCCGTTTTGATGAACAAGCATTTCCTCGGCGAAACCGCCGAGGCGAGCCATCTGATCGACCGCCGTGCCGTCGGCTCGGGTGAGGCGGGATGGTGCGTCCTTGTGGCGGGAGGTGGCCCGGGGGTTCGAGCAGCGGTTGGGGTGACCACCGAGGCATTGGTGGCACTGGCCGCAAAAGATGGAGAGGCAGGCCACAACGTGGTCGCCCTTTTTCACGTAGTCGACACCTTCGCCGACCGCCTGGACAATGCCCGCCGATTCGTGGCCGAGCACGATCGGAAGCTGAGATCGAAACAGGCCTTCCATGAAGTGGAGGTCGCTGTGGCATAGGCCGGCGCCGACGGTTTGCATGAGGACCTCGCCCGGTCCTGGCTTGTCGATCGACAGGTCTTCGATGACCAGTTCGCCCGGTTGCTCGCTGAGTACTGCTGCTTTCATCGTGTATCCCTGTTCTTGTTTTGGCGTGCGGCTG
>CALHBU010000211.1 GCA_937930655.1 uncultured Acidimicrobiales bacterium
AACAACTACCGGGGTCTGTTCAAGGTGACCGACGGCGTCTGGCAGGTACGGGGTGAGTCGTTGGCCAACGTCACCTTCGTTGAGACAGATACCGGCTACATCGTCATCGATCCACTGACGACCGCCGAGGTAGCCCGCTACGCCCTCGACCTGCTCTACACCCACGTCGGGGAGCGCCCCATTGTCGGCATGTTCTATTCCCATACCCACTCCGATCACTTCGGCGGGGTCAAGGGAATGATCACCGAGGAAGACGTAACGTCGGGCCGGGTCGCAGTTGTGGCGCCAGAGGGTTTCGTCGAGTGGGTATTGAAAGAACAGGGCTTGGCAGCAGAAGGCATGCCCTCCCGAAACGCCTACATGTACGGCGAGAATCTTGCCCCTGGTCCTACCGGCATCGTCGACACCGGGCTCGGTCAGATGATCGAAGGCGGCGAGGTCACCTTCATCGAGCCAACCCACCTTGTGGGGCCGACCGGGGATCGCATGACCATCGACGGTGTCGAGATCGAGTTCATGTTCGCCCCTGGTGAAGCACCTACCGGGATGCATTGCTACTTCCCGCAGTTCAAGGTCCTGCACTGTGCCGACAACTGTTACATGTGCCTCCACAACGTCTACACCATCAGGGGGGCCTTCCCCCGGGACGCCATGCAGTGGGCTGACTCGGTGGCTCGCTCCCAGCAGTTCGATCAGACCGAAGTACTTGTCAGTGGCCACAATTGGCCGGTCTTCGGGCGACCCGAAGTACAGAGCTTTCTGCGGCAGCAGAGCGATGGCATCAAATACATGCACGACCAGACGCTGCGGCTGATGAGCAACGGCTATGTGCCAGCCGAGATCGCCAACGTCATCGAGTTTCCGCCGTCGCTGGCCCGCCTCTGGCACCTACGGGGCTATTACGGGGCGCTGCAACACAATGTTCGCGGCATCTACGCCTACTACCTCGGCTGGTACGACGGAAACCCAGCAAATCTGGACGAACTCCCACCGCGGGAGCTGGCCCGGCGCACCCTCGACTACATGGGTGGCGTCGAGGCGGTGCTCACCCGCGCCAGGGCCGACTTCGATGCCGGCGACTATCGCTGGGTAGTCCACGTCCTGGACCGTGTGTTGTGGGCTCACCCCGAGCATGTCGAAGCCCGAGAACTAGCGGCGGCCACCCATACCCAGCTTGGCTACCAGGCCGAGAACGCCACCTGGCGAAACGCCTATCTGGGCGCCGCCCAGGAACTTCGAACAGGACTTCCGGAGCCCAGGAACGCCAGAGTGCTCCGCGATGTCATGAAGGGAATGAGCCCGCTGGCGCTGCTGAACGCCCTGAGCGTCCGGTTGGTGGGTTCCGAAGCTGCCGGGGTTGACCTCTCGGTGAATTGGGAACTTACCGATACCAACGAGTCGCTGCACAGCGAGCTGAACAATGCGGTGCTGATCCATCGCGAGGGCAAAGCAGCTGATGCGGCTGTCACCGTCCGGTTACCTCGAATGACTTTGAGCGAGCTGGCGCTCGACCAGATCAGCCACACCGACCTCGGGGCCCATGAGGGCGAGATCGCAGGTGACCAGGCCGTGCTTGACCAGCTGTTCTCGATGCTTGACGACTTTCCGGCCTGGTTTCCGATTGCCACCCACGACGCCAAACCAGGCGAGCCCGAATGGTTGCTCTGAGCTACCCGTCGGCTGATCTACTCCAAGCCCAGGACTGGAGCTTTCCCGTTCCGATTGCCTACGGGCCGGGACGGATCGCCGAACTGGGACGGCTTTGTGAGGAGGCTGGCTCGAGGCGACCGTTGGTGGTGACTGATCGCGGTAGTTCGGAGCTGCCCTTTATCGACTTGGCTGTTTCGTCGTTGCAGCAGTCGGGCCTGAGACCTGCCGTGTTCAGCGATGTGTCTCCCAACCCAACTGACACTGACGTGGCCAACGGTCACAGAGCCTTCAGCGATGGCGGCCACGATGGTGTGGTCGCCATCGGGGGCGGCAGCGGAATGGATGCTGGCAAGGCGATCAGTCTGGTGTCGAGTAGCTCGTCTGATCTGGCCGCGTTCGATTTCGATCTGCCGTCGTCTCCGGAGCTGACAACTCGAGACTTCGTTCCATTGATCACGGTTCCCACGACTGCCGGTACCGGAGCCGAAACCGAGAGCACGGCGATGGTCACCGTGGCCGACAGGGGAGTGAAGGTCTGCGTTTGGCATCCGCAACAGAAACCGGCGGCAGCCATTCTCGATCCCGAACTCACTCTCGGACTTCCGCCCGACCTCACCGCCTGGACCGGCGTAGATGCCCTGGTGCATGCCATAGAGGCGTTCTGCGTCCCCGGCTGGCACCCGCTTTGCGATGGCGTTGCGCTGGAGGCCATGCGTCTCATCGCAGCGTCGCTTCCACGGGCTGTTGTTGATGGCGGTGACCTCCTGGCCCGCAGTGCCATGTTGGTCGGCTCCTGTCTGGCTGGCGTGTCCTTCCTCAAAGGCCTGGGCTTGGTTCACGGCATGAGCCACATGATCGGCGCGGTGTACGACACCCATCATGGTCTCACCAACGCAGTGCTTCTACCGCTGGTGCTCGAGTTCAACCGCCCCGGCATTCAGGACAAAAGCGAAGCGATGGCACAGGCACTCGGTGCCGGGAACTCATTTCATGACCTCATGGTCTGGACGTCTGCTTTGCTTGACGAGGTGGGGATACCACCGAACCTGGCCGAGGTCGGTGTCGGTTCGGATCGGCTGGCCGAGATCGCCGACAAAGCACTGCTCGACGCAGCCACTGGCACCAACCCGGTCGCTCCCAGCCACCAGGACATCGAGGATCTCCTACGGGCCTCCCTGACCTTCACCCGCTGATGGCGCGGACGATTCACCTAGGGAGTACTGCACACGCACGGTGGTGATGTGCCCACCCCTCCCTACGATGGGTGGTTCCCTTCTTCGAGAGTCGGCCCAATCTTGTCAGATCTCCTCGATTCCGAAGCCCCGGCGGCTTCTGAGGATCAACCCAGTGGTTTTGCCACGCTCGGACTGAGGTCCGAGCTTCTCAGCGCGTTAACGACCCTTGGGTACGAAGAACCGACACCCATCCAGCGGGAGACCATTCCCCTGCTCATGGAGGGGGGCGACCTGTTGGGCCAAGCCGCCACCGGAACCGGCAAAACAGCGGCGTTTGCCCTTCCTGTTCTCAACAGAATCGAGCCCAACGACGCTCGGATCACTACCGCCCTTGTGCTGGTACCAACGCGCGAACTGGCAATGCAGGTCAGCGAAGCAATGCACAAGTATGGCAGCAAGCAGGGCGTCAAGGTCCTGCCGATCTATGGCGGTCAGCCCATTGGCCGTCAGCTCGACGCACTGCGTCGAGGGGTTCATGTTGTCGTTGCAACTCCGGGCCGAGCCCTCGATCACATCAGACGCGGTTCACTCGACCTGGATGCGATTCAGACCGTCATCCTCGATGAAGCCGACGAGATGCTGGACATGGGCTTCAGCGAAGATCTCGAGGAAATTCTGCAGGCCACACCGGACGATCGGCAGACCGTTCTGTTCTCGGCCACCATGCCTCCGCGTATCAACGCCATCGCCAAGAAGTACCAACGGGATCCGCAGCGGGTGCAGATCGGAGGAGGCAAGACCACTCCCGGCACCTCGCTGATTCAGCAGACGGTGTACTTCGTACCTCGAAATCATAAACCAAACGCCTTGGGCCGGATCCTCGACATCGAGGCGCCGACTGCGGCTCTTGTCTTCTGCCGTACCCGAAACGAAGTCGACAGCTTGACCGAGACCATGAACGGCCGGGGCTACCGGGCCGAAGCCCTCCATGGCGGCATGAACCAGCAACAGCGGGATCGGGTGATGTCTCGGCTACGGGACGGAACAGCCGAGCTTCTCCTGGCTACTGACGTGGCAGCACGGGGGCTCGACGTCGACACGCTGACTCACGTGATCAACTTCGAGGTTCCTTCCGCCCCCGAGAGCTACGTTCACCGTATTGGTCGGGTGGGTCGAGCTGGCCGCGAGGGCATCGCTATCACTCTGGCCGAGCCGAAACAGAAGCGCCTCCTCAAGAACATCGAGCGTTTGACCAAGCAGAACATCGCGGTCAAAAAGGTTCCTAGCGTTGCCGACCTGCGAGCTCGTCAGATCGAGTTGACGGTCACCGCTTTGCGAGATGCGCTGGCGAGCGACGACCTCGAGGACTACAGCACCGTGCTGGACAAGCTGGCTGTGTGCAACGACGACGGTGATCCTGACACTCCGGAACCAGTCGATCTCGAACGGCTCGTCGCGCTGGCAGCTATCAAGTTGGTGCACGAGGGACGAGGGGCCGAGCTTGACGAGGTCGAGATTCCCGACGCCTCGTACAAAGACAACAAACGTGACAACCGGCCGGGCAACAAGCACCGCAAGAGCGGGTCGCCCAACGAGGGCGGCAAGTTCACCAAGAAGAGTCGCGACCACAGCGACAACGGCCAGACGGCCAGCGTCTACATCGGCCTAGGCCGAAAGGCCGGCGTGCGTCCTGGCGATCTGGTTGGTGCAATCGCCAACGAAGCGGGCCTGACCGGCAAACAGATCGGGCCAATCCGGATTTCCGATCATTACTCCGTCGTTGGGGTGCCCGTCGATGCAGTGGATCACGTGATCGCCCAGGTCGGCGGGGCGTCAGTTCGGGGCAAAAAGATGAAGATTCGCCGCTACGTCGAATAGTCGGCGTTAGTCGAGAGCCAGCAGAATCTCGGCAATCTCGGCCGGGTGACTGAACGGCACCAGATGGTGGGTAGGGATCTCGTGGTAGGCCCATGCCGATGAGTCCTTGGCGTGGTTGGCTGCCTGCCAGAAGAAGGAGTCGGCCGGTTCGTCAGGATCGGCGGTGGCCTTGATGTAGCTACGGGAGAAGGGCCAGTCGTCGATCGGTCGAGTCATGCTCACCGCTTCGTTGAACGTGCCGATGGGCTGAAGCGATCGTCGGGCCTCCGACCACGCCTGCTCCTCGGGATCTGCCAGTTGCCGTGGCCTTGGTTCCATCAACCACTCGCCGGCAAGTTGGATGGTGCGGTCGGTCTGACCGGCCATGCGATCCGTGACACTCTCGCCGTCGGACGGCACGAACGCGTCAAGGTAGACCAGATGTTTGACGCGATCGCCGATGTGATCAAGGGCTCCGCTCACGACCATGCCGCCATAGGAGAAACCGAGAAGGACGATGTCGGAGAGATCTTCGTAGAGAACGGTGTTGACCACGTCGGTAATGTGGGTCGTGAGATTGACTTGCGGAGAGGTCAGGTGCGAACGCTCGCCGATGCCGGTGAGGCTGGGGGAGAAGACCTCGTGTCCCGCCTTCGACAACAGAGGCCGAACCTTGCGGAACCCGTAGGACCCGCCCCACGCACCATGAACAAGGACGATCGGACTCGGAGTAGAAGGATCTGCCATGGCGTTGACCCTAGACCGGTGCGTAGGCTCGCCTCATGTTGTTTGAACTCCGTCAGTACCAAGCCCACCCCGGTAAGCGGGACGACCTCGTGAAACTGATGGACACGGTGATCATCCCCTTTCAGGTGTCCAAGGGGATGTCGATCGTCGGCAGTTTTGTCGGAGAGGAAGATCCAAACCTCTATGTGTGGATACGCCGCTTCGAGTCAGAGGAAGCCAGGGCTGCCCTGTATGAGGCGGTCTACCAGAGCGACGAGTGGGTTAACGAGATGGGTCCGAAGATCCCCGACCTCATGAGTCGGGAGACCATCAGCGTCACGAGAATGAACCCGACGAGTTCTTCAGCCCTGCATTAGCAGCTATCCATTAGCCAGCCCAGGGTTGGCCGAAGGCATCGTCAAAGGCCAGAGCTGATGGCGGTTGACGAGTGATCGGACCATGGCCCTTACCAACGGGATAACCAATAGGAACCATGGCCAACGTGGCCCATGGCTCGGGAATGTCCAGCGCGGCCATGACGTCGGGTTCGCGGAGGCAATGCAAGGTGGTCAGCGTGCAGCCAAGCCCTTCGGCCACACACGACAACATGGCGTTCTGCACTGCGGTGTAGACCGACGCGCCACCGATCATGCTGATTCGATCCAGCTTGGCGTCGGTGATGGCCATGTTCTTGGGGTTGGCGATGAACATCAGGATCACCGGCGCCTCGGCCAGATGATCGGCCAGATAGTCGCCGGCGGCCAGGGTGCGGGCCAACTTCTCCTTGTCCTCACCCAGAGGTAGGCCTTCGAGTCGTTCCTTGTTGGCCTTCTCGTACTTGTACCACTCTGGGGAGTAGAGCTCCTGAAGCTTGGCCTTGCGGGCCGCGTCTCGGACAACGATGACCCGCCACGGCTGCACGTTGCCGCCAGTTGGAGCCCAGCAGGCGGCTTGCAGCACCCGCTCCAACACATCGTCGGGAATGGGATCGGGGCGGAGTTTCCTCACAGCGCGGAGAGTGCTCATGGCTTCGTACAAGTTGGTCACGTTGTTGGCTCCCGCCGGTCAGCCCTTGCCGTGGCGCAAGAGACGACCGGAATGATTGCCGGTCTGCTCGTCGTCGGCAATCGTGCGCTCGCCATTGATGGCTCTCCCGAGCTCCAACTGAATCCATCCCGCCCTGTCTGCCAGACTTCGGGAATGAACACTGCGGCCGAGCCAACCCCGACCTCGATGGTCAACCCAACACCGGAGAATCTGGCATCGCTGGCGGCCGTGGCTGACGAAGGCCCCATCATCATGTTGAACCTGCTTCGCTTTGCCGAACCCGATGGGCGAGCGGCCTACGCCCGCTACAGCGCCGTTGCGTTTGGCACGGTGAGTGCCCGAGGTGGTTCGGCTCCCTACGTCGGACAGACGACCTCATGGCCCCCCGGTCACGCCGGAGCCGAATGGGATACCGCCATCTTGGTTCGCTACCCGCGGCGGGCCGCCTACCTGGACATGCAGTCCGACCCGGCCTACCTCGGAGCAATCCCGGACCGGACGGCTGGACTTTCGGCTCGTCTCATCACTCCGTTTCATCGTC
>CALHBU010000212.1 GCA_937930655.1 uncultured Acidimicrobiales bacterium
CATCCGCCCCTCCCACTTTGGCGGATGTGGCAACCGCCTGCGGCAGCTCCGCCCGCCAAAAGATCGAGACCGGTCGTACGGTCCGCCAAAAGCGGGTCGCCGATCAGAAGATGACCACGGCGGCCCACACCGACCAGGCACCAATCATGAGCATGCCAAGACCAAAGTCGATGGCGGCGCTGATGCCGAAGCCCTTGGCCACACCCTTGGTGGCGGTCCACGCTTCGGGCCAGTTGCCCTTGGCCAGAAATTCGGCGGCGGCCACGCCAGCCAACGCACCGACGATCAGGCCGACGACGGGGATGACGAAAAAGCCGATGATGCCGCCAGCCAGGCCGGCCAGTTGCGAGATGCCGCTGGCCCCCGACGCCTCGGCCTCCTTCTTGGGCAACGTGATGCCGGTGACAATGCTCACCGCCACCAGAGCGGTGAGCAACACCATGACCCCGATGCCGAGGGCTCCAAACCCGACGATGAAGCCGTAGACGAGGGCGGTGGCCCAGATGAGGAGAAGGCCAGGCAGTACAGGAAAGAGCACACCGAAAAGGCCAACGATCATCACCAACACCGCCAGCAAGGACCACCAGGCATCGGCCGTCATAGTCGGCCGGATTCCTCGGCCGGGTTGATCATGGGAAGGTCGCTGTTGGCCGACCACTCCATCAGGCTGGCGTCGTAGACCGAGACGTCGGTCCGACCGAACAAGGCCAATCCGAAAGCGGTGATGGTGGCAGCGATGGCTCCTCCGCAGTAGGTGATCACCGGAGGTCCAGCATCGGCACCCAGCAGGCCGTTGTCGACCAGGTGGGCTTCCATTGCGTCGGCCTCCAGGAACAGCGCCGTCTCGGCCTCGATCAGCGACGCACCGGGCACGTTCGATGCTCCAGCGATATGGCCGCCTCGGGGACCGTACTTGGTGCCAGTCCCATCGAAACTGCTGGTGGGGAGAGCATCGATCACGCACGCCGATCCATCCAACCCAGCGGCAACGTCCTGCGTTGTTGCTCGAGCCCGCTCCCATCCGGCTGCTGGAGAGATCGGGGCAACGGTCGGGACAACAGGCGGCTCAGTGCTCAGTGGTCGCCCCTCGGCCTCCCATAGCTCCAGCCCGCCTCGGAGGATGGAGCATCGAACGCCGTAGTGGTGCATGGTCCACCAGGCTCGGGTGCACCACATGGTGCCTCCGTCGATACCCGGCCGGGGCGTCCTGGCAACCAGCACGACATGGGTGTCGGGCCCAACCCCGGCATCGGCCATGGCCGAAGCGAACTGGTCCGGACCCGGCCACATCCACGGCAACTTCTCTTCCTCGGCCGAAAGAACTCCGCGGCCGCTTGATACGTCGAAGAAGGCCGAGCCAGGGATATGACCCTGATCGAAGCACTCTTCCCGGGCCTTGTTCTCGAGTTTCGAGGTCAGCTTGGCGGTGACGTCCAATACTCGAACCGCTGGATCGTCAAGATGCTCGGCCAGCCAGTCTGTGGAGACGAGATACTCGGGATGGGTAAAGGCCATGGCTTGGTTCTAGCCGAGACAGCTCCCATCGCGTCGAGGTCAGTCGTCGAGGACTTCTTCGGCGACGGTGATGGCGTTGAGCGCTGAGGGGAACCCGGAGTAGGGCCCTGTTTGGGCAATCACTTCGATGATCTCATTCCGGCTCAGCCCGACGTTGCGGGCTGAACGGAAGAACTTGCGCTGCTGACTCTCCATTCGGAGAGAAGTGAACGCTGCAACCGAACAGATCATTCGTTGCCGCACCGTGGGACCGGGCCGCTCCCAGACCTCGCCGTAGAGGTAGTCGGTGGCAACAGTGGCGTACACCTCGGAGGCGGCAGAGTCGGTGCTGGCGTAGCCGGCGTCGGCCCGCTCCCGATGAAGGGTTTCCTTCATCGCGTCGCCCCGCGCCGCTAGCTGATCGAGCTCTAACTCGTTCCAGGCCGGATCGATGGTGGGGCGGGCAAACGACCGCTCGTCGAGCACCGAGCCGACGACATCCAGCGAGTTGAGTGCTGTCGGCATTCCGGCGTACATGGCGCAGTGCAGCATGACCTCCTGCACCACCTGCGGACTGTGGCCAAGGTGCAGGGCGACACCGATATAGGTTCGCAGCTGAGGCAGGTACTGCATCGAGGTAAGCGCAGACAGGGTGGCCAGTGCCCGGTCCTCGATGGGTAGACCGGGCCTGGCCCATACCCGTCCAAACACAACTTCATCAGCCAGATCACCGAACCCAGGGAGCAATTCGGGGCTTAATGCCTGCCCGTCCAGGCCGAGGCGCTTGCGAGTCTCGGCACCGACCTGGCGAAGTTGTTGTCGGGTCTGAGCAGGGCTTCCAGCCGTCATTGCCAGACCTCGGTCAGCAGACGAAGAGCATTGCCTCCGACCACTTTGGCAATCTGCTCGTCGGTGTAGCCGTGCTTCACCAACCACCGCAGAATGTTGTGGGAAGCCTCGGTCGGGTTCTCCATACCCTTGACGAACTCAACCTTCTCGAAATCGGGGGTGCTGTCGGCCACCGCCGATCGCCGTAGGTCATGCAGCGACAGCTTGGCGGCATAGGTGTCGTGCAGACCGACATGGTCGCCGTAGGTGGTGTCGACGCCAAAGCCGACATGGTCGATGCCGACCAGGTCAACCACGTACTCGAAATGTTCCATGACCGACTCGATGTCGTGGGCCCGGTGCTGCTCGGTCACGGTGGTGTGAGGCGCTGCCTCGATGCCGATGACTCCGCCCTTGCTGGCACATGCGAGCAGGACTTCATCGGGAGCCATTCGGTTGGTGTTCCACAAGGCGCGGGCACCGATGTGACTCAACACGATGGGTTTGGAACTGGCCTCGATGGCATCGAGCGTCGTCTGGTCACCGCTGTGGGAACAGTCGATGAGCATGCCGAGGTCGTTCATCCGGCGAACCGCCTGGTGACCGAACACTGTTAGTCCTCCATCGGTGTGCTCTCGTAGGCCCGAGCCCAGGTGGTTGGCCTCGTTGTACGTGACGCCGATGGAGCGAACTCCGAACCCGTAGAGAATGTCGAGTCGGTCCAATTCGTTCTCTATAGGGGCCGCTCCTTCCAACACCGGAACCCAGGCAACGGTCCCGTTTGCCTTGGCCTCCATGATGTCGGCCACCGTTCCCGCGACCACAACGAAGTCCTGATGGGCGATGTCGCTGAGCCGCATGCCGAGGTCGTGGAGCACGTCGGTCCACTTCCACCCTTTGGCTGACTCGATGGCGCAGATGCCATCCATCAGGTTGTCGAATACGCAGTCCAGCACCGAGTGAGCGAGCCCTTCGTAGGCGGTTGCCACATGGGCATCACGGACATAGTCGGGCGACTCAGTGATGTCGTCGGGGAACTGGTTGGGATGGTCGTGCATGGAGAGGACCAGGCATTCCGAAACCAGTCGATCGACACGTTCGACCTCGGTGTCGGACAACGGGATGATGGTGTCCTCGACCCGGTGCATCTCGGCCGCCATCTCGAAGATCTGATAGTCAACGCCGGCCTGCAGGTACTGGTAGGAGCTGTAGTCATCGGTCCGTCGCGACTCGCCC
>CALHBU010000213.1 GCA_937930655.1 uncultured Acidimicrobiales bacterium
CACACACTTTGCTCTGCCAAACAGCTGCTTCTTGACAACTTCATACCGTGCGCCCGGGATGGCAATGGCTGCGCTCTCCGCCCTCTGCTACACGAGAGGGATGGGAAGGCCTCGTTCTGACCTCGGCCGAACCGCCGTAGCGCTTCTATCTGGCGTGCTCATCGCATCGGCCTGCACGAGCGGGGATGGATCGGCATCGAATGCTGAGACTTCGACGACCTCTGTCGAAGAGTCCGTGTCGACCACCTCACAGACCTCAGTCGCCGAGACGGAAGAGTCATCGGCTGACTTCGCCGAGCCACCGCCCGAACCAGTCGAGGTGTACGCCACCGACTTCGAGACGCCACCTGGCGACGAGTGGTCCCGGACCGAAACCGACCTCACTCCGATCGGCGACAACACCTACCTCGGACAGTTTGGTGAAGACCTTCTGCGGCTGCAGTTGGAGGACCTTCCGGAGCACGATGTGGTGACCGTGTCGTTCGACTTATTCATCCTCCGCTCCTGGGATGGCGGAGACTGGCAGGGCGACCAGTGGCGGCTGACCGCCGACGACAACCGTGTCATCAACACCACCTTCTCCAACGAAACCCCGCCCTCCAACGACTCCCCGCCGAGCGATGACGAGAGCCCCTTCCGTCAGGCGTTCCCCGGCAACCTCCCCTACGGTGACTTTCCGCCGAGAGAGGGAGCAACAGCCAACAACTCAATGGGCTACTGGTTCAGGACCGAAGACAACCCAGTTGACACCGTGTACCGGATCGATCGGACCTTCCTGCACCGCGGTGACCAGCTCGAACTCAGCATGGCCGGACGCAATCTTCAGAGCCTCGACGACGAGAGCTGGGGCATCGACAACATTGAAGTCACGGTCCAGGCCCAACCGGACCGGACGGCCACCACCAGGCTCGACTTCAACATCGTCGACGGCCGGTTGCAGATGAGCGGCCAGGTCCCCGACCAGGCCACGCTCGACCTGTTGCGCCGATCAGCCGACACCCACTTTGGCGAGAAGAACATCACCGATTTCGAGGTCAGCGTCGAGCCTGCCATTCCCCCACTGTGGAGCTACAGCCTGGCCGACCTCATGGGCACGCTGGCCCCGTCCACCGACCTCCGTCTAGTGGTCGACGACTCGACGGCACAACTCACCGGCGCGGTTCGCACCGAGAATTGGCGTGAGATTTACGTCAGCAGGATCGAGAGCGCCCTCGGAGCCCAGATCACGACCGACGTTGATTTGGGACTCACCCTCGAGCCCGACGTTGTCAACGAGTTGGAGGCTATGCGCCTGCTCTTCCCGAGTGGGGGCACCGACCTGATCGACGACCACAGCGCAATCCTCGACAGAGCAGCCGAGCTGCTGAAGGCCAACCCGCTGGCGATTGTGCAGGTCGCCGGTCATACCGATGCAACCGGGGCCGAGACAGCCAACAAGGATCTCGGCGTCGATCGGGCGCAAGCGGCCATCGACTACCTGATCGAAAACGGGGTGGACCCGGACCAGCTCGTCAGACGTTCGGCCGCAGCCAATCAACCCGAGGTCGAGGAGCAAACAGAAGCCGATCGGGCGACGAACCGACGGGTGCAGCTCGTCGTGCCACGGGGCTAGGCGGACACCCTGAGCGCACCAGTACTGGACCCATCCAAGGCCCAGACCCTTGAGCGCAACCTCCGTCTCATCGCCCTCCATGTCATCCTCACCTCCACCGCGCCGTGGGGTGTGGTTCTGGTGCTGTTCAACCGGGCCCGCTTCGATCTGGACGGCGCCCTGGCGTTGTCGGGCATCTACTACCTCTGCGTCGTGCTCTTCGAGGTGCCATCGGGTTGGGCCAGCGACCGGTTCGGACGAGTCCCGACGCTCCGCTTCGTCGGATTGGCATGGATGATGGCCTTCGCCTGCTGGACAGCGGCCGACGACCGGTTCTGGATGGTCGCACTAGGCCAAGCGCTGGTGGCTGCCGGCTACGCCAGCCTGTCGGGCACTGACGTCAGCTTCCACTACGACGTCCTCGAATCGCTCGGGCGAGCACACGAGTTCGCCGACCGGCAGGCCAAGCTCGTCTCCCGAGGCCGAGTGGTCGGAGCGCTTGGGGCGCTCACCGGCGGCGCCCTCGGCCTCATCGACCTACGGCTGGCGTTCGTCGCCTCGTTCTTATTGGCCATGACCCAGTTCGCCGTCACCCTCGGGTTCCGCGACGTCGAGCACAGCGAAGTGGCTGGAGCCATCGGCGGTCAGGTCCGACGCTGCCTGGCCTACCTGAGCGACGTCCCCTTGCGTTGGGTCTTCGGATACGGCATCGCCATGGTGGTCCTCGAACACGTGGCGTTCTCGCTCATGGCGCCCTGGCTCACCGAAACGCTGGGCGAGACGGCCGACGATCTTGAGTCGACACCGTTCGTCGTTGGTTGCGTCATGGCCGTGATCGGACTGGTCGGGGCCGGGGCAGCCAGGCTCAGCACACCAGTAGCCCGACGATGGGGCCTGCGAGCCACCCTGGTTGGGCTCGGCGCCTTGTCGGCCGTGATCGTGACTGCCATGGCACTCGCCCAGCATCCTGTGGTGCTGGTGCTGTTGATGCTGCGATCGGTACAGGGCGCAGCCGCTCCCATTCTGATCTCGGCTGCCGTGGCCCCCGCTGTGGCTCAACACCACCGAGCCACCCTGCTCAGCCTCAATTCGTTGGGCGGTCGGTTGCTGTGGGGGTCGATTCTGCTGGTGTTGTCGACCGACGCCACTGGCGACGTGGCCCCAGTGCTGTGGCGCTTCTCGGCCATCTCTTGGGCCTTGGTGGCGCTCACTCTGTCGACGGCTGCGCTTGTTCGCAGACGACACGGCCCAGTATCGATCTAAGAACTGCTCATCTGAGAAGCTGTGGTCATGACCGAAGCCGAGAACGACGCCGAAACCAAGGTGCTGCTTCATGTCGGCCTCACGGTGAGCAATCTGGAGGCCAGCGTCACGTTCTACCGAGACGTGGTCGGCATGACCGTGAAGTCGGAGTTCGTAGGCAAGAACGAGTGGTTCGACGAACTAACCGACAACCCCGGCAGCGAGCTGAGTGTGACTCACCTGCGACTCGGCAAGTACGAGCTCCAGCTCATCGAATACCTGGCCGGTGGTGACTCCGACCGGGCAGAGCTGGCTCACAACCGAATCGGCAGCCCCCACATGTGCTTCCTGGTCACCGACGTCGAATCCAAGTTCGCCGAGCTGACCGACCGGGGCGATGTGACGATCACGTCCAAGGTCACCGATATCGCAGCCGGAGCTCGCAGCTTCTACACCGAGG
>CALHBU010000214.1 GCA_937930655.1 uncultured Acidimicrobiales bacterium
CTCCCCCACCGAGGGCTCGAGCCAGTGCGGCCGAAGGGATGAGAGCAACAACGGCGAGAAAGACTGCGCCGGGCAGGGTGATCCGGTTGAGGATCTTGGAGAGATGCTTCTCGGTCTGCGGTCCTGGCCGGATGCCGGGAATAAAGCCGCCCGACTTGCGAAGCTCATCAGCCCGTCGGATCGGGTCGAAGGCAATCGAGTTGTAGAAGTAGGCAAACCCGACAATCAAGAAGCCGAACACCAGGATGTAGCCAAGATTGTCCGGGCTGAAGAGGTTGTCGTTGAGAAACTGTCGAACGGTTTCGCCCCAGCCATCGGGGGGAAGGACGTTGGCGATGAGCGTGGGCAGCTGGAGAAGTGATGAGGCAAAGATCACCGGGATCACGCCGGCCTGATTGACCTTCAGCGGGATGTAGGTGTTCTGGCCTCCGTACTGGCGACGGCCAACCACTCGCTTGGCGAAGTTGACGGGGATCCGACGCTGACCCTGTTCGACGAAGACGATCCCGGCAATGAGGAACACCAGCAGGATGAAGGCAACGACAAGGCCGAACCAGCCCTTGAGGCTCTGGATTTGAATCGCCAGGCCAGGGAGACTGCTGACCACCGAAGCAAAGATCAGCAACGACATGCCGTTGCCAATGCCCTTCTGATCAACCAACTCACCGAGCCACATCAGCAGAGCCGTTCCGACAGTCATACACATGACAGCCAAGACGACCTTGAAAGCCCAGTTGGGCTGGGTATCGGGGAACAGGTCGACCGGGACTCCGAAGAACCCGGAAGGGTTACGGGAGATCAGGAAAACGATGCCGGTGCTCTGAACCAGCGCCAAGACGATGGCGATGTACCTCGTCCATTGGTTGATCTTTCGCTGGCCGGTCGCGCCCTGGGCTTGCCACTCTTCAAGTTTGGGAATGGCCACCGTCAGGATCTGAATAATGATCGACGAGGTGATGTAGGGAAGGATTCCCAGCGCAAACAACGACAGGTTGCCAAGACCGCCACCGGAGAAAAGGTTCAGATAGCCGAAAATGCCAGCCGACGTCTCGTCGCTCTGATCTCGGAGACTCTGGAGTTCATCGAGGTTAACGCCCGGAGCCGGGATCTGGACACCTAGCCGGTACACCACGATGACGAACAGGGTGAACAGAATCTTGTTCCGCAACTCGGCGGTGCGTAAGACGTTCTTCAGCGTGTTCAACAGATACTTCTTCCGAAAGAGACGTGGATGCCAAACCTAGCCGCCAGGGCGACGTACCTAGCGACAGTCGCTGGGTAGTCGGGCGGATTCTGCGAGTTGCAGGTGCTAGCGGTTCATGTGCTGGTTGCCCGACGAAGGCGGGCGTACAGCGAACGGCAGCGGCACAAGCTCGGTAGAGCCGCCGGCTGCGGAAATAGCAGCTTCGGCCGACTTCGAGAAGGCGTGAGCCTTCACTGAGACAGCCGAGTTGAGCTCGCCCCGTCCGAGAACCTTGACCAGTGCACCCTTAGAGATGAGGCCCTTGTCATAGAGCGCTTCGGGCGTGACCTCAGTGAGGCCACTCTCGCTGATGGTGTCAAGGTTGACGGCCTGATACTCAACCCGGAAGGGGTTGGTGAAACCGCGCAATTTCGGCAAACGCTGCTGGAGTGGGATTTGCCCGCCCTCGAAGCCCAACCGGACGGTGTTTCTGGCCCGTTGGCCTTTGTGACCGCGACCGGCGGTCTTGCCGCCCTTGCCGCCGATACCACGGCCGACGCGCTTCGAACGCTTCCGGGAGCCCTCATCGGGCTTGAGATCGTGAACCTTCATGCGGTTTCCTCCACGCGAATGAGGTGGGGCACCCTAGCGATCATGCCGTGAATCTCCGGCCGATCGGGGAGGGTGTTGGTCTGGCCGATGCGGCCAAGACCAAGCGCACGAAGCGTACCGCGCTGCTTGGGCTTGGTGCCGATGGCCGAACGGATCTGAGTGACGGTGAGATCTGCCATTACTGGCCCTCTCCAACAGCAGCTGGTCGCCGCTGGCTCTCGTTGTACGCATCGAGAAGACCTTTGGGGGTGAACTCTGAAGCATCGAGACCACGGAGTTTGGCGATCTCGTCGGGCCGCTTGAGGCCCTGCAGCGCATTGATGGTGGCGCGAGCCACGTTGATCTGGTTGGCCGATCCCAGCGACTTGCAAAGCACGTCACGAATACCGGCTTCTTCCAGAATGGCTCGAGCAGCACCACCGGCGATTACACCGGTACCGGGGGCGGCTGGCTTGAGAAGTACCTGCCCCGCGCCCTGTCGGCCAATGATGGGGTGCGTGATGGTGCCGGCGGCCATTGGCACGTCGAACATCAGCTTCCTGGCCTCTTCGGTCCCCTTCTGAATAGCCAGTGGGACCTCTTTGGCCTTTCCGTAGCCGAGGCCGACACGGCCGGAGCCGTCGCCCAACACCACGAGGGCGGTAAAGGCGAACCGGCGGCCGCCTTTGACGACCTTGGCGACGCGGTTGATGGCGATTACTCGTGACTCGCGGCCATCGCCGCGGTCGTTATTTCGCTCGTTTGCCATGATTTCTCGTCTTTCTTTCGACCTAGAAGTCCAGCCCGGCTTCGCGGGCTGCGTCGGCGAGGGCGGCTACTCGGCCGTGATAGCGGTTGCCACCACGATCGAAGACGACCGTTGACAACCCGGCAGTCTTTGCTCGCTCTCCAATGAGTTGGCCCACGGTGCTGGCGGCGACCTTCGAACCGGTGGAACCGGCCGAACGAACGTCGCCTTCGTAGGAGGACGCGGCCACGAGAGTGCGGCCGGTGTTGTCGTCGATGATCTGGGCGCTGATGTGCTTGTTGGAGCGGAACACGGCCAGACGGGGCCTGGCTTCGGTGCCGACAACCCGCTTCCGTACACGCCGCTGGCGGCGTGCACGAGCCGCCCCTCTGGTTTTCTGAGCTCTGTTTTTGTGGCTCACTTGCCGGCCTTTCCTGCCTTGCGAACCACTCGCTCGCCGGCGTAGCGGACGCCCTTACCCTTATATGGTTCTGGTTTCCGGTAGGCCCGGATGACTGCTGCCACCTGGCCAACGACCTGCTTGTCGATGCCAAGCACACCGATCTTGGTGGGCTCGGGAACGTCGAAGGTGACGCCCTCTGGAGCTTCGACCTCGACACCATGGCTGAAGCCGAGCGAGAGTTCGAGTTTCGATGGGCCCTTGGCGTTAGCTCGGTAGCCGACGCCGACGATTTCGAGATCCTTGCGGAATCCCTCGCTCACGCCGATGACCATGTTGTTGACGAGAGAGCGACTCAAACCGTGGAGGGCCTTGATATCGCGTTCGTCGCTGACCCTGGCTACCGAAATCACGTCATCGTCAACCGACAACGAGATTCCTTCCGGCAGCGTGTGGTCGAGCGACCCCTTGGGACCTTTGACGGTGACCGTCGGGCCGGCGGTCGACACTTCGACGCCGGACGGGATGGGGATGGGGGTTTTTCCGATTCGGGACATGTCGGCCTACCAGACGTAGCAGAGGACTTCGCCGCCGACCTTGGCCTTGCGGGCCTCGCGGTCGGTGATGAGTCCACTGCTGGTGGAGAGCACGGCTACGCCGAGGCCACCCAACACCCGAGGGATGTCAGTGGTCTTCGAATACACCCGCAGCCCGGGCTTGGAGACCCGCTTGATGCCGCTGATGACACGCTCGCGCTCGGGCGAGTACTTCATGTTGATGGTGAGGGTCCGACCAACGCCCGAGTCATTGTCGAGCGTCTGGTACTCCCCGATGTAGCCCTCAGAGAAGAGGACCTTGGCCAGTGCCTCTTTGAGCTTGGAGGACGGCATGCTCACTTCGTCATGCATCGCAATGTTGGCGTTGCGAATCCGAGTGAGCATGTCTGCGATGGGGTCTGTCATTGCCATGTCGTCGACCCCCTACCAGCTCGCCTTGGTCACGCCGGGAATTTCCCCGTTGTGAGCCATTTCCCGGAGGCAAATACGGCAGAGACCAAAGCGGCGATAGACCGCCTTGGGACGACCGCAGACATTGCATCGGGTGTAGGCCCGAACCTTGTACTTCGGCTTCTTCTGCTGCTTGT
>CALHBU010000215.1 GCA_937930655.1 uncultured Acidimicrobiales bacterium
GATCAGATCGGCATCGATGCCTTCACGATCCGGAAGCTGGCCAAAACCATCGACGTCAAACCGATGACCATCTACCACCACCTACCGAACAAGGACGCCATCATCGACGGCATGATCAACCGCGTCTTCAGAGAGATCGATCTGCCACCCACCGATCTCGATTGGCGGCCGGCGATTCAGGTCCGATCCCAGTCGATGCGACGCGTGCTCGCCGCTCACCCCTGGGCAGCGGCCTTGATGGATTCCCGGACACCCGGCCCCGACACCCTTCGTCACCACGACGCAGTTCTCGGTTGCTTCCGCACCGCTGGCTTCTCCATCGAGGTCACCGCTCATGCCTACGCCGTCATCGACTCGTTTCTGTACGGCTTTGCCCTCCAGGAAGTCACGCTCCCAACCCCCAACGACGATGAGATTGGCGACAAAGCGGAAGGAGCGGCGGGTCAGGTGCCAGACGGTTCTTTCCCCCACCTGACAGAGTTCGCCACCGAGCACGTTCTGCAGCCCGGGTATGACTTCGGTAAGGAGTTCGACGTCGGGCTCAGCCTCATTCTCGACGGCCTCGAGCGCATGGCCGCAGCGGAGAGCCCTACCTAGGACACACCGAGGGCGCTCGCAACACTCGTCCGCTTGGGCAGCAGCGACGAGCTGTTGCGGTTGTGCCACTCGGCGACAACGAGGTTGATGGCCCAGCCAGCGAACATCAGCCACGCCCTGGTGTCGCCGGTCGGGTTACCCCGAGTCAACACCCAGAGACCGACGGTGAACGCCTGCGTACCGGCACCGAGCCCGATGGCGTATCCCCGCCGCATCCATGCGCCATGTGCGGCAAACCGCCGTTGAGGAATGGCGGCCGCCCCGGCCAGCAACGAGCCGACCATGGCCACACCGAACCCGACCCGAAAGACCATCAACAAGCTGTTGTCATGGTCAGGAAGGTCGGACGTCACCGACATCCACAATCCGGTCCCGGCTCCGACGATTCCCGCCGGGATCAACAACGTGCCGGCCCTCCGATGCCAGCGTCGTTGTCGCCGACGCAGCCGTTTCGAGAACTGAAACGCACCGAGAAGGCTAAAAACGGTCACGCTCACGATGTGGAGGACGACGGGAACTGGAGTGCTCACGAAGCGGGCATTCGAAGGCGAAACCACCGGATCCGATGCCAACTCCACAACCCTGACGAGACCGGCAACGCTTGGAATGAGACTCAGAACGATCAGTCCGCCGGGGACGATCCAGGGAGTCACGTGGTTTGGTGGGGTGTCCGTCATGAGAACTTGGCCTGCTTTGGTTAGATACGTACAACGTACATAATGCTACGTACGTTGTACGTACGTCAACCGATTTCTCGAACGTTCTCTGTCCCTTAGGGCGCGCCAAACTCTCCGAGCCATCCACCGAGGACGTTCAGTCGTCTAGCTCGTTGGATGCTTGTTAAGCCTTGTCGACGGCCGTGCTTTGCAGTGTTAACAGAACGGCTAGAGCCTGATCAGATGACGCCGACGGCACAAAGACATGGTCGTGATGGCAGGCCGCAATCATGTTGCAAGGAATGCCCTGGTCTCCGAGTGCTGCGGCCACAGCAGCCGTGAGCCCGACGCCTTCAAGCGACGAGAAGACGTTGAGCGTGATACAGCGCATCGGCAGTTCGACACTCAGTCCCGCACCTTCGGCTGATGGCAGCGGAACGAGCATCGACAACCCTTCCTTCTCTCGAAAGGTCGAGATGGCATCGCTGGCAAGCGTGGCAACAAGCGCCTCGTCTTGCGTCGAGATGAACACGAAATCACCTGGTTGGAGGACCGGCGTCATGTTCGAAATCATCTCGTGGGCGGTGTGAGCAATTTCTGGCATGCGAAACCTTCTACCTTGCTTGAGTAGCCATCCATTGTCGCTTCACTTTTCGCCAGTCCTCATCGGTGTGGCGACGTCGCCACTAGGGCGATAGTGAAGCACCGTCGACATCGACTCCCCGTCACAGCGGCCACATGTTGTGAAGTCAGGAAAGGTGCAAGCATGGTCCGATGGAGATCGAATCAGTCCATCCTGACTTTGGAGCGCGCGTCCGCGAGGTAGACCTGACCGGCCCGCTTCCAGCCGACGTCGTCGATGCCCTGCATGAGGCAATCGACGAACACTCTGTCCTGCTGTTCCCCCAGCAGGACATGACCGACGAAGCTCAGCTACGGCTGACTCGGGCTCTGGGTGAGATCGAGGAAAACCACGTCGCTTTCGGTCGCACCGGTGAGATCGTGGAGATCGGCACCGTCGGCAACGTCATCGACGCCAACACCAAACGGGACGAGGCCGACCCGCACACCACGGCGATGAAGGGCAACAACCTCTGGCACTCCGACTCGTCGTTCCGCCGAATCCCCACCTACGTATCAATCCTTCATGCCTACGAGGTGCCCGACGAGGGCGGCGGGACCGAGTTCGTCAGCCAACGGGCGGCGTACGATCGCCTCACTTCGGAGAAGAGGGCCGAGATCGACGATCTTCATGTCCTCCACGACTACGTCTTCAGTCGCTCCAAGGCCGCGCCGGTCGACGACAATCACGCCGCCTCGTTACCTCCGATCGAGCAGAAGCTCGTGCGGACCAACCCCCGCAATGGTCACCAGAACTACTACGTCGGTTCCCATGCCCGCTCCATCATCGGCTGGAACGGCATCGACAGCCGACGCCTCATCGACGAACTCAATGAGTTGGCGACCCAGCCCCAGCACCGGTGGACCCAGCAGTGGCAGCCGGGTGACACCGTCATCTGGGACAATCGTTGTGTGCTGCATCGAGGCACCGGCTACGACGCCGACCGATACAGGCGAAACATGCGGCAGTCGCGAGTTCGAGGTGCCGGTCCGACGCTCGAGGAGTAGATGGTCTCCTGAGGAGGTCGGCCCGGCTCTCGCTAGCTGCCAGGACGAACGGAGTCGTCGACTCGGGGAATGAGCCAGGAGCCGTCCTTGCCGATGGACGGCTCGTTACGGGCATCACCGGGATGGGCGACGCCCTGCGGTTCGTAGCCTTCGAGCCGCCAGGTGACGGTGTGGGGAATCGGCCCGTCGGGCAACCACGGCTGGGTGTTATATGCATCGTCGTTGTGATACCAACCCTTCTCGACGGTGCCGAGGGCGGCGTCGATCACCCGATACTGGACCTTCTTACTGAAGGCCGGTTGTGATTCGGTGAAGACGGCGATGACATCTCCGGGGTCGTATTCACAACGCTCCTGCCAGGCTGCGATGAGGCGCTCGTCCAGGCAGTGACCATCGCCGAAGTTCCAGCCGGTGAGCACGTTGCTGAGGAACTCGCCCTCCCGCTGGATCCGGTTGTCAAGGCTGTCGACGTGACACATCAGACCGGAGATGTGCATGCGACCCATCGGGTGCATCATGCGGAACGCCACCGCCTTCTGAATGAAGATCTCCGAGATCTCCTTGCCAAACAGCGGCTCGATCTGATCGATCTGGTTGTCGGCGGCCTTGACGATCTTCTGGTTGATGCGGTCCTCGATCTCCTTGTTGCGGAGGGAGAAGGTGGCTGCCGCCCAGTTGCCGGCGTACTGCTTCATACCGACCAAGAACGACACGTATTGGGGTCGTAGGGCGCCGAGCACGATCGGGAACAGAGCAGCGACCACCACGATGGCCAACAGGCCGGGGTTCATGTCGGTGACGCCGTAACCATCGCTGACATGGAAGTTCCCGAACAGGAACGCCGCACAGAAGATGAAGAACACGTTCCACTCGAGCGGCACAGCCAGCGGGAAGGTGGAGATGATAAAGGTGTGCAGCATCCAGATGGAGACGATGGCGACCCACGTCGCCCAATGCCAGGGAGAGAACAACAGCACGAGCGGCATAACGAGCTCACAGGTCGTCCCGCCAATATGGGCCAGAAGGTGCGTTGTCTTCGACGGTCGAATGTCCCTCGGATAGTCCTTCACCGTTGCCTTGCGGAACTTGTCCCAGACAACCCACGGGGTGTTCTGCACCATGATGGAGACCGTCGATGAGAAGCCGTGGTTGAACTTGGAGAATCCGGCGCCCATCCAGACGACGACGATGAAGATCTTGGCGGCAATGATCATGTCGACGAAGTTGGTCATGAGACCAAAGGCCAGCATGGTCGGCACGTACTGCTCGGCCCGTGACGAGAGAAAGATGATCTTGTCTCGGAAGCCCATAAGGATGATGAGACCGGCGTAAACCACCAGCGCCCACTGCGGCATGATGCCGGCCCGGCCCTCGGGGAGGCCTGGGATGTCGTTGCCCGACAGGAAGAGCATCATCACCAGCCAGAAGATGATGAGCTTGTAGAGCCCGGTGTCCCATGGCGTCCGACGAGCGCCCTTGGTGAGCGGAACGTGATTGGGATAGGGCGGCACCCGCAGGGTGTCGGTCTGCCACCAGTAGAGAGCACCACCGATGGGAGGATCGAAGTGGAAAGCCAGCGGACCACAGGTGGCGGCGAGACCGAGGATCTCCAGCAAGATCGTCCATACCATGAGCTTCTGGTAGAGGATTGGTTCGTCCCACCAGCCGCCGATGTCGTTGAACTCCAGACCAGCGGTGAACGCTCCGGCAAAGATCAACCCGAACAATCCATAGAAGAAGATCTTCCAGGCATAGAAGGTGCCGGTCTGTTTCGGCGTACCGAACCCAGCCTCCACCCAATGCAACTGGAGCAGCTTCATCCGTTCAAAGAACGGAATGTCGGCAAACTTGTCGAGATCGACGGGCGGCAATTCCGCTGTGCGGTAAGCCATGTCAGTTACCTCCTTCTCATGCGCTGCGCCCACTCACGACGCTCACGCTCACCTTCAAAGTAGTAGTCATCGTCTTCTTCGCGCCGTGTCGACACGACAGAACCGCTGAGTCTTGTGAGCTCTCGCTCCCGAACCCGCTGCCGTCGCCACACCTTTCGCTTGTCGAAACGGCGCTTTCGTTCGATGTGGTCGTCTTCGGTTTCGGCCGTACCGCGGAGATACGTCTCCTCGATTTCATTCA
The DNA here is from genome assembly GCA_937930655.1 of uncultured Acidimicrobiales bacterium. GTDB lineage: Bacteria > Actinomycetota > Acidimicrobiia > Acidimicrobiales > SZUA-35 > JAHECQ01. The sequence goes on from CALHBU010000215.1 coordinate 5,016, forward strand.
GCCGGTCAAGGGCCTCATCGGCGCTCAAGTCCAACTGCACCTTGCCTCGAGCCATGAGGTACATGCGGTCGCTGTACTGGAGTGCCTTGCGAGCATGCTGCTCGACGATGAGAGCACCGGTCCCCTGCTTCTCCGCTGCCTCCCGGACCGCGCCGAGCAGCCGATTGACGATCTTGGGGGCCAGTCCCAATGACAACTCGTCAGCGAGCAGGAGCGACGGGTTGCGGCTGAGCGCTCTGGCCAGAGCGAGCATCTGCTGCTCGCCGCCCGAGAGCATGCCGCCGCGGACCGAAAGCCGAGGTTCCAGTTCGGGGAACAACTCCAACGCGGCCTCGACCGAACCACCGCCGATGCGGAGATTGTCCCGGGCCGACATCTTGGAGAACACCAGTCGATCTTCGGTGACCAGGCCAATGCCGCCGCCGTTCCGAACCCGCTGATACATCGGGGTGAAGGTCGGCACGTTGTTGAACATGACCAGTCCGTCGACCGGTGCAAGCTCGCCGGCGATGGTCATCAGAGTAGTGGTCTTGCCAGCACCGTTCGGCCCGAGAAGACACACCACTTCACCCGGCTCGACCCGCAGATTGACGGCCTGAACGACCTCTCGGCCGAGATACCCGGCCTTGAGCAAACGGGTTTCGAGGAGGGCGGTCATGCCACCCCTCCACCGACCGAGGTCGTTTCGGGAGCAGCAGACTCGTCGTCGCTCTCGGTCTCGTCGCCCAAGTAAGCGGCGATGACGTCGGGGTCGACTTGGATCTCTTCGGGAGGGCCGGAGGCAATGAGGTTGCCGAAGTCCAACACGACGACTTCGTCGCAAACTTCCATGACGAAGTTCATGTCGTGCTCGACAACCAGCACCGCCATGCCCCATTCGTCGGCCAAACGGCGAACAACCCGACCCAGCTCAGCACTCTCGGCCGTGCTCAATCCAGCTGCCGGCTCGTCGAGCAATATGACGCTGGGGTGCATGGCAACGGCCCGGGCGATAGCGAGCAGTCGACGCTTGCCATAGGAGAGGTCGTTTACGTCGCGATGTAGGTCGTGGTCGAGCTCGAACTCGACGATGGCCCGGACCACCTCGGGTGGGAACAGCGGGTTCTTGGGCCACACCAGATCGAGCAGGTACGACTTGAAGTCTTGGGGGTCGGCCGCCACGCTGAGATTCTCGAAGACCGTCGAATCCTCGAACAGTTCAAGTGACTGGAACGACCGGGCTAACCCACTCCGAGCCCGAATCACCGGACCCTTTTTCGACAGGTCAACGCCTTCCAGTACGACGCTGCCACTGGCAGGAGTGAAACCGCTGAGAGCATCGATCAAGGATGTCTTGCCTGCTCCGTTGGGGCCGATCAAGCCAGTAATACGCCCCGGCTCCAAGTTGAAGCTGACATCGTTTACCGCAACAACGGCGCCGTAGCGCACGGTGAGATTCTCGACCTTGAGGGACTTGGCCGGCACTCGACTTGGCAGGTCGCTGTCCGATTCCGGAGCCGACACTTCATCGAGCTGGATGATGTACGGACGTCCCCACTTCTTGACCCGTTTGGCCAGCCGAGCCACTCGGGCCCATTCGGCAGCAACGCCGTCCTTGTAGCCGAGCAGCGTGAGGAGAATGCCGATGCCGCTGATCAGTTGGATCCACCGGCCGACATCGCCCCAGGCTGCTTCGATGACTTCCTGGCTGACCCCGGCAGTGGCCAACGTGGCCCCGACGAAGGCTCCCAGGATGTAGCCAACGCCGCCCAAGAGGGCAAGACCGACGAAGGTGATGGAAGCGAAGTTGTCGAACGACTGGTAGCTGATGGAGCTGAGCCGGAACGCCAGCAGAATGCCGCCGAGGGCGGCAATGGCGGAACCAAGGGCGAAGGCGAAGAGCTTGGCCATCATGACGTTGATGCCGAGCGCCGCCGCCGCCCGTTCGTTAGTGCGGACGGCAATGAGTCGGCGACCGCTGCGGCCCCGACGGACATTGCCAACCACGATCACCGTGAGCATGGTCATGGCTAAAACGAAGAGGCCGTAGCGCTCCGGATAGGTGATGGAGCCGATTTCGTAGCCGAACAAGTCGGGGTTGCCGACCTGGGTGCCCTGAATCCCACCGGTGTAGTCACGGTTGCGGAAGAGCATCAGCTCCATCGTTGTACCCAGCCCGAGAGTGACGATGGCCAGGTTGATACCTCTAGTTCGCACCGCGGGAAGACCGAACATAACGCCGAGCGGAATGGCGGCCGCTACGCCAGCCACCAGACCGAGAAGGAACGGAATGTCGTAGACGGCGACCAATCGACCGGCAACCCAGGCGCCGAACCCGGCCATAGCGAACTGGCCGAGGGAAAGCTGGCCGGCGTAACCGGTGACAACCACGATCGACAGCAAAACAATGGTGACACCGAGCGAGACAGTCAGCGCGTCGATCCACTTGGCCTGCTTGGTGAACATGATGAAGG
>CALHBU010000216.1 GCA_937930655.1 uncultured Acidimicrobiales bacterium
TGGGGCATCGGGCTGCTGGTCGCGGCCGCCCTCGTCCAGGAAGGGGCGGCGTTCTATTACGACCGCCAACTGTCCGAGGCCATTCAGCAGACGAGTGGCCAGTCTGAGCTGAAGGTCAACTGCCGCCGTGTCTGGGACGAACTCTTCTACATCAAGGCCAACCCCGGCTTCGTCCACTGGGGCTCGGACACTGCCAACCTCCAGTTTCCCGTCTGTATGAACGCTGCGGCCTGGGCCAGCGATCCGTACAACGAAAAGAACCAACTGGGCCTGATGGTCCTGGCCCACGAACTGGCTCATCTGGCCGGCCACCACAACGAATCAACCACCGAATGCGTCGCCATGTGGGTGGCTCCCAGACTGGCCGTAGCCCTCGGCGGCGCCGAGGAAGACGGCCGGGCCACCGCCCAGTGGTACGCGTCAAAGTACAACCCTCTTCTGCGGGCCGATTACCAGGCGCCAGGTTGTCTTTCGGGACCGGCCCCCGACTCGCCGTTGCTTCGCTAGGAGGGAATAACTGCCTATCGACACGATCGATTGTTCACACCTCGCGGTTCCACCGGGCTACGGTCGTATGCGACCAGGGCAGGTACACCGACAGGGAGACCCCTCGTTTGATGAGCACCAGTTCATCAAACCTCCCAGTCCGCGGCCCAGGGAAGGACCCAGAATGAACTGGAAACAATTTGACTTTGTTCGCCAACAGGCGAGCCCACTAGAGGTAGATCTCGTCGAGGCCTACGCCCAGAAGCGTATTGGCCGACGGGACTTCGTCAAGAGGGGCACCATCATCGGCCTCTCGGTGCCAGCAATGAGCGCCGTCATCGCCGCTTGCGGAGGTGACAGTGCCGACTCCGCTTCTGAAACAACAGCGGGCGAAGGCACCGACACCACCGGTGGAGCTACCGAAAGCACAGGAACCAAGGGCGGCAATCTGATCATCGCCAACCAGAATGGTGATGCCAACTCAGGCCTCGACCCGGTCGCCATGCTCGACCTCGGTACCTACAACGTCGTCTCTCAGAGCTTCGAGTATCTCGTAGGTCTCGGTTCCGACGGCAACATCGACGCCACCGGCTTGGCAACTGCCTGGTCGCCGAACGCAGACGGATCGCAGTGGACCTTCGAGCTTCGCTCAGGTGTGAAGTTTCAGAGTGGCGCCGAGCTCACCTCGGCCGACGTGGCCGCCACCATGGACCGTCTGGCCGCAGCTGGCAACGCTGGTCTCGGCGGCGTGATCGAGGAAGGCGCAGTTGACGCCTCCGATCCGAGCAAGGCCGTCTTCACACTCATAGAACCAAACGGCAACTTTCCGGTCTTGGTTTCGCTGTTCAACCCTCAGTCGGTCATCACCCCGGCCGACTACTCCTCGGGAACCACTCTTGACGAGCGCCCGGACGGTACCGGAGCCTGGATCCTCGACGACTTCGACCCGTCGACCTTCGTTGCTCGCTACTCCCGCAACCCCGACTGGTGGGGCGGCGAGACGCTGCTCGACACCATCGAGCTCCGGGGCTTTGCCGACATTGGTACCGCTGTTACCGCTATGACCAGCCGCGATGTCGACGTCATCCAGAACTTCAGCGTTATCGGCGGCGAAGGCCTGCTCGACGACGACGAGTTCAATGTTCTCACCCCGCCGTCGTCGAACCACCGTCAGGTCTGGTTCAACGTTCAGGAGGGCGAGTTCACCAACAACCTGGCTCGCCAGGCTCTGGGTTGGACCTTCGACCGCGAGCAGATGGTCACCACCCTCTTCAACGGTCGAGCCGAAATCGGCAACGATCATCCGATCTTGTCGTCACTCCCCTTCTTCGATGCCAACGCCACACCGCAACGGACCAGGGACATCGACAAGGCCAAGGAACTGCTGGCCGAAGCCGGCACCGAGACCATCAATGCCACGTTCGAGTGCGGCGATCTTGGCGAAGTTCCCGACCTGGCCGCCATCATCCAGCAGAATGCGGCCGAGGCTGGCATAAACCTGGAAGTCAACGTCCAGTCAAACGACACCTTCTACGGCGACTCCTGGTGCCCGGCTGGCGGAGAGGGCAACACGCCCTGCCCAGGCTCGTCATCGGTTGGTGCTGTCGACTACGGCCACCGCCCAGTACCCGACATCTTCCTGTCGTCGGCCCTCGCCAGCGGCGGTGTGTGGAACTCGTCCAACTACGCCAGCGAGACCTTCGACGGATTGCTCTCGGACTACCGCACGGCAATCGATGTTGCTGGTCAACAGGAAGCCATCGGTGCAATCCAGACGCTGATGCATGAAGACCAGCCAGCTCTCTATCCGTACTTCTTCAACTTCCTTACTGGCCACGACAAAAGCGTGTCCGGTGTGCAGACCACGGCCCTCGGCCATGTCATTGTGAACGGCGCATCGAAGGACAGCTGATCAATGACCGGGTCGGCCAGTTCGGGGCATCGTCCCTGAGCCAGCCGGCCCGGTTTTCTGCTTTTCCACCCCTCGACTGAAGCGGACGAACTGTTGCTGCAATTCATCGCAAGGCGACTCGCACTCTCACTCATAACTCTCTTCCTCATTCTGGTTGCAGTGTTTGCGCTCACGAGAGTCTTCCCCTCCGACCCGGCCCGACAGTTGGCTGGACCGTTCGCGTCAGAGGAACGTGTGGCCTCTCTGACCCAGAGCCTGGGTCTTGACGACTCCCTGCCAACGCAGTTCGGCAGGCTTCTGGTCGACGTCGTCACCCTCGACTTTGGTGAGTCGTTCTCCCAGCCGGGGGTTCGGGTGCTCGATCTCATCAGGCCAGCCCTCTGGAACTCGGCCAAGTTGGTTTTCCTCTCGTTGTTGCTCACGCTGCCCATCTCGATCTTCGGCGGGATCTTGGCGGCCAAAAAGAAGGACACCATCATCGATCGCTCGATCGTGTCGGTAGGGCTGGCCAGCGCCTCAATCCCCGACTTCGTCTCCGGTGTGCTTCTCCAGTTCCTCATCGGCTCGAAGCTCGGCTGGCTACCGTCAATCTCGAACCCACCGCAGGACGCCGGATTCTTCACCAGTCTCCGATACATCCTCCTGCCAGCTATCGCCATCGTGTTCGTGTACTTCGGCTACATCGCCCGCATCACCCGGGCCGGCGCTATTACCGCCTTCGAATCCGACTACACCCGAACCGCCTTCATGAAAGGGCTGTCCAGCAGTGAGGTCATCCGCACGCATATTCTGAAAAACGCTCTCCAGCCCACGGTGGCTGTCACCGGCACTCAGATGGGCTACCTCTTTGGCGGTCTGGTCGGACTGGAAGTGGTATTCAACTATCCGGGACTGGGGGGCCTGATCTTCAAGGCGGCTACCGCCCCCGATTTCCCACTTCTTCAAGCCGGCGTGCTCGCAGTAGCCATCATCTTCATGCTCTCCACGCTTGCCGCAGACCTGATCATCGCCTGGATGAACCCCCGGGCCCGACTCGACCTCGGTGACGCATGACAATGACCGACGATCCAGGCGAAGCACTAGAGACCGGCGACGCGGGCGCTCCACGGACTGATCGCGACACCGTCCGGCGCGAGCAACGGCGGGAGCTTTTCCGCACCCCTTCGTTTCTGATTGGCCTGGCCATCGCTCTGTTCTGGCTGGCCTGCGCCATCCTGCCAGGGGCGTTCACCAAGTGGACCGAGAACGAATCGGTCCGAAACTCCGCCGACCAGGTGATTGCCCGGCAGGGACCGCAGGCCGATGCCTGGTTCGGCACCGACACCATTGGCCGAGATGTTTTCGCCAGGGTGGTCTACGGGGCCGACAACGTGCTCATCAATGCCCCCATTGCCGCCATTCTGGCCATCATTTTCGGATCCATGCTTGGGCTGGCCATGGGCTACTACCGGGGCTGGGCCGATGAAGTTCTGAGCCGCCTTGTCGAAGCGGTTTTGTCGCTGCCGGTTGTGCTGATCAGCCTCATGATCCTCTTTACCTTCG
>CALHBU010000217.1 GCA_937930655.1 uncultured Acidimicrobiales bacterium
GACCCATCTGAGCTAGTTGGCTACCCAATCGGAAGAGGATCCTGTGGCGCCAGGAAGCTTTGCGACAGTGATGGACTTGTCGAACGAAGGCCAGGATCTTTTCGTTGGGCCACCGTCGCCCGATCTCGGCTCCCGGACCTACGGCGGTCAAGTTGTTGCCCAGTCGTTGGGCGCCGCTCAGCGAACGGTTACCGACGACCGAGCCGTGCACTCACTCCACTCGTATTTTCTCAAAGCCGGTGATGCCGCCAAGCCTCTTGCACTGAAGGTCGAACGACTCCGAGATGGGCGATCGTTCAGCCAGCGTCAGGTTCTGGCGCTCCAAGACGGAGCGGAGGTGATGCGAAGCCTGGTGTCGTTCCAAGTCCCCGAAGAAGGGCTGGAGTGGGACGAGCCGATCACCATCGCTGTTGACCCACCGACCAACGAGCAGTCTTACACCGACTACTGCGACGTGATCGAGTCAGCCCTGCTCTCCCACGAGCGCCCATGGCCGGGCCGACATCGCCCAATGGACGTGAGCTACGTCAATCCTCCACTACCGCTGACTGGTCGGCCGGTGACCGAACCCCAGGGGATGTGGATGCGAGTGCACGGTCCGCTCGGCGACGATCAGGGGCCGCATGATGCAGGGCTCGCCTACCTGGCCGACCTCGGGATGAATCCGGTGATCCTGCTACCTCATGGCTACAGCTGGCGCGATGAACGAATCACCGAAGCCAGCCTCGATCACGCCATCTGGTTCCACCGCCCAGCACGAGCTGATACGTGGTTGTACTACGAGCAACGAGTCGAGTCGACGTCGGGCGGGCGAGGGTTGGCCAGAGGTCGCTTCTACGACCTTGACGGTCACCTGACTGCCACCTGCATGCAGGAAGGCCTCATGCGCTGGAACGGCTGACCGGTGGTCGAACGAGTTGGGCCAGGGAGCTATTGGGCCAGGGAGTTATTGGGCCAGGAGGCCACCGTCCACCGGCAACTCGGTCCCGGTAATGAATGAGGCCTCGTCGCTGGCCAGGAACAGATTGGCGTAGGCCACTTCCTCTACCCGGCCCTCGCGTTGGGCTGGAGTGGCGGCAATCCTTTGGCGGCGCCCCTCGGGGTTAGCAATCTGCGCCGAATTTTTCATCGGTGGCATGATGCCTGGATGTACTGAATTCACCCGGATGCCATCCGATGCGAACTGCACGGCGGCGGACTTTGTCGCCAGCCGTATGGCGCCCTTGGCTGCGTTGTAGCCCATGTGGGTGTGGGGCTGGCCAACAAAGCCTGAGATCGACGAAACGTTCACGATTGCGCCCCGCCCCGCCTTCTGCATGACGGGGATGACCGCCTGCATACTGAGGAACACACCCTTGGCCACGACGTCCATCTGCACATCCCAGGTCTGGGTGTTCAACAGGTCCGAGGCGCTACCGGTGACTCCGGCGCTGTTGACCAGAATGTCGATCTGGCCGTAGGCCGAAAGCGTTTCCGAAACGGCACTCGCCCAGTCGTCCTCGCTTGAGACGTCCAGCTTCAAGAAACGGGCTTCGCCCCCGGCCGCCACGATGTCGGCGACCACTGCGGCACCGTCGTCCGCGGCCACATCGGTGACAATGATCTTGGCCCCTTCGGCGGCAAACATCTTCGCCGTCGCTGCTCCCATGCCACTTGCGGCACCGGTAATAATCGCGACCTTGTCTTCCAAACGCATCGTGGGGCTCCGTCTCTCGCTTCGGAACCGCGACCTTAGGGAAGTGGGCGCAAGGACACACGTCCGCTTTACCCGCTCAAACCCAGACGGGACTCACACGAGAGGGCCGACCCTCGATCCGTCCGGGGCAAAGACGTGGGTAGCACCGGTGAAGGCGACCTTGACCTGATCGCCCCTGGCGATCGCCGTTTCGCCGGTGCTCCGGACGACCAGGGTCGTGGTCTCGCCCTGATGGTCGACGTGGACGTGAACGAACGATTCAGACCCGAGTTCTTCGACAACAGTCACTGTGCCAGCCAGTCCTTCGTCACCAAACGTCAGGTGTTCCGGCCGAACACCAAGACCGAAGGTTGACCCGGCAGTCTCGGCCAATGCTTCTGAGTCGTCGGCCGCCAACGGCACCGTGAGCCCGCCAAGGGACAGGCCTCCGTCGACACGGTCAACGTCGAGGATGTTCATGGCCGGTGAGCCGATAAACCCGGCAACGAAGCGGTTGACTGGCTTGCCGTAGAGCGTGCGGGGGCGGTCGACCTGCTGCAGCTTGCCGTCTTTCAGCACTGCTACTCGGTGGCCCATGGTCATGGCCTCCACTTGGTCGTGGGTGACGTACACCGTGGTAACGCCAAGCCTGGCTTGCAGGTCGGACAGCTCGGTTCGGGTCTGCACCCGGAGCTTGGCGTCGAGATTGGAAAGGGGCTCGTCCATGAGGAAGACCTGTGGACTCCGAACGATCGCTCGGCCCATGGCCACCCGTTGACGCTGGCCGCCAGAGAGATTCTTCGGCTTGCGATCGAGATACTCGGTGAGATCAAGAATGCGGGCCGCTTCCCGCACCTGCTCGTCACGCTTGGCTTTGGGGACCTTGGCCTGCTTCAACGCAAAGCCCATGTTCTGGGCCACCGTCATGCTGGGGTAGAGCGCGTAGTTCTGGAACACCATGGCGATGTCGCGGTCCTGCGGCGGCTTCAAGGTGACGTCGACGTCGTTGATGAAGACACTGCCCTCGTTGACAGTCTCCAGCCCAGCGAGCATGCGCAACGCCGTAGACTTACCGGACCCGGACGGACCAACCAGAACGAGAAGTTCGCCATCGGTGATGTGCAGATCGAGGGAGTTGACCGCGGGAATCTCTGTACCCGGGTAGATCCGGCTGGCGCCCTCGTATCGAACTTCAGCCATTGCCCTGCTCCATTCGTTTCGCCGGTGTCACTTGATCGCTCCCATAGCCAGTCCGCGAATCATTCGTTTCTGCGCGACCCAACCGGCGATCACGACCGGGAACGTTGCGAGGACCGACGCTGCGCTCAATCCAGCCAGGAATTGGCCCTGGAACTTTTGCTGTGAGTTGACCCAGACCGGGATGGTGGATGCACCGGTCGGATTCAACTGGACGGCAAGGAAGAACTCGTTCCAGGCAAAGATCACGCAGAGCAAGGCGGTTGCGGCCAAACCGGGTGCCACGATCGGCAAAATGACCTGTCGAATCTGGCCCAGGAGGGAAGCACCGTCGATCTGGGCTGCTTCTATCAATTCCTTGGGAACCTCGGCGAAGAAGGACCGAAGCATCCAGACCGCCAGAGGCAGGTTCATCGCTGTGTACAGGACGATGAGGATGGTCCGCGTGCCCAACAGGTTGAGGTCGCGGGCAATGATCCAGATCGGCATGATCGCGCCGACGATTGGAAGGAACTTCGTAGAGATGAAGAAGAACAACACGTCGCGCCACATCTTCATTGGGCGAATCGCAAGGGCGTAGGCGGCGGGAACGGCGAGCACCATGACGATCGCTGTTGAGATCAGCACGATCCAGAATGAGTTTCCGAATGCCTCAGAGAAGCTGAGCAGACCGCTGGATTCCTCGGTGACTTCGGCAAAGCGGTCGAAGGTCGGATCAAAGAACAGCACCGGACTGCCGTTGGCGACCGACT